>VFKO01000531.1 GCA_009885515.1 Rhodobiaceae bacterium
GCATCCTCGCCCCAATTGAGCTTCACACCCTTGTTTAACGCACCAACCAGCGTCGCCAGATCCTCCGATCCGGCCAGCAAAGCGACCTTTGTTTCACCTTTCGCAATTTCCTCTGCAGTGCGATTTACAAGCCATTGCGGTGTGTTGCCGCCCACAGCAGTGTAATACTCAAGCCGGGCTTTGGCACCGATCCGGTTACCCAGCGAACGCGGCGGGTTTGAATACTGACCAACGGGCAACCGCCCCGCTTCAGACGAGTCCGCAGTGAAGCGCACGACGGAAATGTTGTCGATCATTTGGACCAGCCGGTCTGCGGCCCCCGTATCGGCAAGTGCGCGATTGGACGCCAGCGTCAACAGCGCCAGCGGATCAAGGCTTTCCTCCAACTTCCCGGCTTGCGCGGTTCGTTGGGTAAGTTGGCCGCAACCAACTAATATCGGCATACGGTCATCACTCATTGAAATACCTACCCAGTCGTTTCACGGCGTCTTCGAGCACCGGACGTTGTTTGCAAAAAGCAAAACGCACCAGATTCTGTGGTGCATCGCCTGTGAAAAAGACAGACAGTGGAATTGCAGCGACACCCGCACGCTCGGTGATGTGTTTGCAAAACTCAACATCCGAACCATTGAACCGCAGCCCGCTAATGTCTGTCGTCAGAAAATAAGTGCCCTGAGACGCAAGGGCTTTGAACCCCACCGCCTGTAGTTCGTGTGCCAGATAATCGCGATTGGCTTGTAGTTCACTCGCCAATCCCAAGTAATAAGCCTCTTGCGTGTCGAGGCCAAAGGACACTGCGATTTGCAAAGCGGTTGGCGTTGTAAATGTTATGAACTGATGAGCTTTCGCGACCGCACCCGTCAAACTCGCCGGTCCCTGAACCCAGCCCACTTTCCAGCCCGTCAATGAGAATATTTTGCCCGCCGAACCGATCCGCAAGCAGCGCTCCCGCATTCCGTCAAATGTCGCAAGGGGGGCGTGCAACAATCCATCGAACGTAAGATGCTCATACACCTCGTCACAGATCGCAATTGCATCAAAGCGTGTGAGAAAGCCTGCTATGAGTTCAAGCTCATGCCTTGAAAAGACTTTTCCAGCCGGATTCATCGGCGAATTGAGCATGATCGCCTTGGTCTTGGCGCTAAAGACTGCCGACAACGCCCTTTCGTCGAGCATCCATTCGGGAGCCTGCAGCCGTATGGGCCGAACCACACCACCCGCCGCTTCAATCATTGGCCGGTACGAGTCATAGGCAGGCTCGAGCAACACCACTTCGTCGCCAGGTTTAACAATTCCCAGGATCGAGGC
>VFKO01000503.1 GCA_009885515.1 Rhodobiaceae bacterium
CCCCGCGCCTGGCAGCGCATGCTGTCGGGCCGCAGGCTCGACCTGTTGGACCCATCGCCCTTTGACATCGAAATTCAGGACATTGCCCACGGCCTCGCCCGCGTCGCCCGTTGGAACGGCCAAACCCACGGCGATCACGCGTTTTCCGTCGCCGAGCATTCGATGGTCGTAGAAGACTGTCTGGCACAACTGAAACCCGGCATTGCCCAACGCTGGCGCCTGGCCGCCTTGTTGCACGATGCTCCGGAATACGTCGTCGGCGACCTCATCAGTCCGTTCAAGGCCGCCGTCGGCCTCGACTACAAATCGCTGGAGAACAAGCTGCTCGCAGCCATTCATCTGCGCTTTGGCCTGCCCGCGCAATTGCCCGAAGACATCACGGCGCTCATCAAACGCGCCGACAAGGCTTCGGCCTATTTCGAAGCAACACAACTGGCGGGCTTTGCCACCGAAGAAGCCCTGGAGTTCTTCGGCTCGCCGCGCGGCTTGAAACCAGTGAAGCTGAAACCGCAACCCGCAAGCATCGCCCAGACAAATTTCATGGTCCGCTTCCACGACCTGCTTCCATCCACCCAAACGCGAGGCTAGCGGAACACAAGATGCCGGAGATCTATGTCTGTCCGAAAAGCAAAGTCCCCGGCGTCACTCTGCAGATTCGCCCGTCGCATCTTATCACTTTGCTCGATCCGCACGATGAAATGCCCACGCCAGGCGAGATCTCTGGTCACCGCCACCTCAAACTCGCCATGCACGATATTTCCTCCAACTCCCCCGAGCATACCGCGCCCGATGAAATGCACGTTCGCGAATTGTTGGCCTTTGCCAAAGACTGGCAGCGCGACCAGCCTATGCTGATTCATTGCTGGGCCGGCATCAGCCGCTCGACAGCGTCCGCATTTGCTATCGCCTGCATGCTGAGCCCGCCGGGCCACGAACACGCCATCGCGCAACTCTTGCGCCAGCGCGCCGCCCACGCCCAGCCCAACACCCGCATCGTCGCCTTTGCTGACAAATTGCTGGAACGCGACGGGCGTATGCTCGACGCCGTCGATGCCATGGGCCCTGGCAAAATGGTGTTCGAAGGAGTGCTCTTTTCGCTTCCCCTCACGCCATGACAAAAAGCCGGGCAAATGCAACCGCGGCAAACACCGTTGTCATCGGCCTCAATGCCTGCGTTGTCACGGTCACCGGGGAAACGCCGCGCGTTCTCGTCGTGCGCGATCCTGAAGGACTGCCCTTCGGCCCGTTCGAACCCGAACATCACCGCACGCTGGAGATCGGCCTGCGAAATCTGGTGCAGGAACAAGCCCGCGTCTCGCTCGGCTATGTCGAGCAACTCTACACCTTCGGTGACCGGGGACGCCATGAACCGGACCCTGGCGAAGGCTCGCGCGTCGTCTCCGTCGGTTATCTGGCGCTAACCCGGGCCGGCCACGACAGCGATACCCGCGGACGCTGGCGTGACATCTATGATTTCTTCCCCTGGGAAGACTGGCGCAACGAACGCCCTGCGTTGATCGACAAGATGATCAGGCCGCGCCTCGAAGCATGGGCCGCTATCACAGACAAAGACATACGCTGGGACCGCGCCCGCCAATGTTTCGGCCTCGATGGCGGCCTGTGGGACGAAGAGAAAGTCCTGGAGCGCTATGAACTGATGTACGAAGCGGGATTGGTTTCCGAAGCCCGCCACGACGGGCGCCCGTTGCCGTCCTCCGCACCGCCAGCCCAAGAGCAGGCGCGCTTTGGCAACGCCATGCAATTCGATCACCGCCGCATTCTGGCGACCGGCATGGGCCGCATGCGTGGAAAACTGAAGTACCGCCCGATCGTCTTCGAGGTTATGGACACCTCGTTCACACTGCTCGACCTTCAGCGCACCGTCGAAGCGATTTCCGGCATCCGCCTGCACAAACAAAACTTCCGCCGCCT
This sequence comes from Rhodobiaceae bacterium, assembly GCA_009885515.1. Lineage (GTDB taxonomy): Bacteria > Pseudomonadota > Alphaproteobacteria > Micropepsales > Micropepsaceae > SZUA-430. Next base: position 1,933 of record VFKO01000503.1, read on the forward strand.
GGTCGAGAGTGGCGGACTGGTCGAGCGCACCGGCAAACGCACGGATAAAGCAGGCGGGCGCCCCGCCGAACAGTTCCGCTTCCGTCGCGAAGTCATCCGTGAACGCCCCGCCCCCGGCGTCCGTGTCCCCATGCTGCGCACCGCGCGGCCTTAACGGCACTTGCCAGGATCGGTGACGGCAATCTCGGCCATGACCGGCGCATGATCCGACCTGATCGGCGGCAAAACCCGCCGCGAGACAAAACTCAGTCCCGGCCCCGCCAGGATGTGATCAACGGGAATGCGCAACTGCTGCGGCAAATAGCTGGGCCACGTACCACCCGCTCCCGTCAGAATATCGACATTGCCGCGCGACGAAATCGTCCGCATCACATAACCCCACGGCGCCCCGTTGAAATCGCCGAGCACCAGCTTCGCGCCATCCCACGCCGCCACCTCATTGCCAATCTCGCGGGCCTGTGCGCGTTGGGCTTCATAGGGTCTATTTGGAAACGGGCGCGTCATGTGCGTGGCAAACACCATCATCCGGCAGCCTGCAATCTCTGTCGATACCGAAAGCACCGGCGAATGCTCCTCATCTTGCGTCGCCTTGACCGAATGCGCCGCCAACTGCGCGCGCGAATACATCAACACGTCACATCCACCGTTGCCCAGGCAATCCAGCCGGTACGGATAAACTGCGCCGAGAGACTGCAGCTCACTTCTGATCCGCGGTGTCACTTCAAGCAGGACAACCATGTCCGGATTCTCGCGCCGGATCATCTGCACGATTTCGCTCACCTGTTGAGTGCGATACCAAACATTGAACAACAATACCGAAAAGCGCGGCGCCTCTAATGGCACAGGGCGCGGGCTCGTGGTCCACGGTCCGGCAGTCAGCGCCGCCAAAACCGCAATCCCCAAAAACCCCGCCGCCACCAGCGGCAGTCTCGCCAAACCCGCGATCAGCGCCGCCACACTGGCAACGATGACCGCCGGCAAAAGAAACTGCGCCGCCAAATCAAACGACCAATGCAGACTTTGACCCGCTACCCCGATCAGAACGGCGCCACATCCCGCGAGCGTCGCACTCAACCCCACACGCGCAAGCAACTGAATACTCTGAAACATGAGACCCTTTTCGCCACAGCAATCCCAATGGTTTACGCCGGGTCGTGCGCCGCAGTCTGTGACGCCCGCGCCAATAAAGCCTGCGGGTAAAACTTGACGCCCCCAACCCCTGCTTGACATTACTTATGCTCAAACATAGCATTTAAACAACGGAGGGCCTTGTGCCGCCGTTTTTTGATGCCATATATATGCTCAAAATGAGCATAATACGGGAGGCAGCCTTGGCCCACGCAGCATCTTCTAATCTCATTTATACGCCCGAGGTCGCAGCGGCGACGAAAGCCATCTATGCCAAAGTCGCCAACGTCATCCCTGAAATCGAATGGCCAGCCTTTGCCCCGCTGATCGCCGAAATCAATCGCCTCAAGAAAGAACGCGGCGCGGTCATTCTGGCCCACAATTATCAAACGCCGGAAATCTTTCACTGTGTCGCCGATTTTGTCGGCGACTCGCTGCAGCTCGCCCGTGAAGCCGCAAAAACCGATGCCAAAATCATCGTTCAGGCTGGCGTCCACTTCATGGCCGAGACGTCGAAAATCCTGTCGCCTGACAAGATGGTTCTGATCCCCGACCTGGAAGCCGGATGCTCGCTTGCCGCCTCCATCACCGGCGCCGACGTGCGTCTACTGAAAGAAAAATATCCAAACCTGCCCGTCGTCACCTACGTTAACACGTCCGCCGAAGTGAAGGCCGAGAGCGACATCTGCTGCACCTCGTCAAACGCTGTTGCCGTCGTCGAATCCATCGCCGCCGAGCGTGGCGTCGATACCGTGATCATGCTGCCCGACAAATTCTTGGCGCAAAACGTCGCCAACCAGACCAAGATCAAGATCATCGCCTGGGAAGGCCGCTGCGAAGTGCACGAACGCTTTTCCGCCGAAGACGTCCGCCG
>VFKO01000355.1 GCA_009885515.1 Rhodobiaceae bacterium
CCAGAAGATGACGCTTCAAAAGCGTCTTAAGGGCTTGCGGTCAGCGTCGTCAAATCCACCGGCAGCGCGACGAGGCTGCCGTCGCCGCTGTGCACCGGCGCGGCATCAAGTGGACGCGCTGCGGTCAGGGCGCGGGCTTCTTGCGCATCGGGCAAGGCAGAGCGTTCAAACAGTGTGATTTTTGCAGGGGCTTTCGGATCGAAGGTCAATTCGATGGCGACGTCGCGGACACCCAGGCCGAAGAGGCGTGCGAGCGCCGGGGTGTCGGCGCCAAGCCGTTTGGCGTCGAACACTTCCTGGCCTTCGATGCGCAGTGACTTAAGGCCAGAGTCGGGGGCAACTGCGATGCCCATCACAAAGCCGCCGCTCCCGCTGCGCAATGTGCCGGTCAGAACGGTAAGGGCGGAGCGCGTTGTGATCGTCGTGACCGAGAGCGTGGGCGCGGGCAAGCCCAGATTGGTTGCCGGTTTGAAGCGGCCGTTGCCTTTGAGGAGGCCGAGTTGGAGAAACTCCTCGTCTTGGTCGGGGAATCCCGTCGCTTTGAGATACGCTTCGTCAGGCGGCAAGTCCGAAGGGATCAGCCAGCGCGGTCCTTTTGCGGCACGGTCGTCGTAGTAGATGACGTTCAGCGGGCGCGGGTGGTCTGGAGAATAGGCGGGCGCGCGCAGGGCGATGATCGAAGCCACCGCCATGACGAGGACGCAAGTCAATATCGCTGGCGAATTTGAACGTGGTGCGCTGGATGCCAAGATGGGGCTTAGCGCGAGCGCGAAAGGTGCGAGCGCCAACAGTTTGAAGTGACTGGCATTGAAGCCGAGGACGGCTTCGAGTGCCAGGAAGTGAGCGAGCCAAAAGAATGCGGCGGCGGCGAACCCTGTGGCGGCGGTGAACACCAGTTCGGCGTTCGGGCGGACGTAAGTTTCGGCCCAACCCATGATGGCGACGATCAATGCGGGCCAGACGAGCGCGTATGAGGCGCCGGGCAAGAACGCGGCGCAGGCGACGGCCAGGACACAGAGCACGAGCCAACTGGCAAGCAGGGTGACCCGCGATCCGGCCCTTTTGGTGATGACGGCTGCAATGAGCGCAACTAAGATCGCCGCGGCGGCGAGCGCGATGCGCGCGGGCCACGGCTCTGGATGATCGAGTGGATGGACGCCGGGCCACACGCCTAATGGATAGGACAGCATCCACCCCAGAGCGAAAAGGCCGGCGACAATGCCAACGACGCCAAGCAAAGACCAGGCGACGGCGCGCCATGGAAACGCGGCGCGCTGGGCGATGATCAAGCCGACGATCCCCAGGAGTGCGGCAAGCGCTGCAGGCAAATTGATCGTGGCGGGCCACACGGCCAAGGTTTGGCCAAAGATATCGAAGTAGCTCGCGTCTGTTTCAGCGTTCAAGGTGGCGAGGTCGGTGTCCAGCAATTTTGCCATCAAAGCGAATGTGTTGTCGCCATGATGCTGCAGCGAATTCTTGTCGAGATGGGCGAGATCGTCGAGGCTGGAATGATAACGCGACGCCGAACCGATGATGGCAAAGTTGAAGCCGGTGAGATTGTAGCGCTTGTAGATGCTGAAATCTGTGTCGTTGGGCAAAAGTTTGTAGATTTCATAGGCGAGCGAATTCGAAACCGGTTGATCAACCGCGCCTGCGAAAAGATCAATCAGGCGAGCATTGCCCGCGCCGGTTTCGAACATGATGCTGGGACCCGAGGCGCCGCGGGCCTCGACATTCACGACGAGACCGACCTGTTTCATCAACGGGTGATGTTCAGCGAAGGCGAGTGCGCCGCGCAGGCCGGTTTCTTCGCTGTCGGCAATCAGGATGATCACGTCGTTGCGGGCCGGCGGTTGGGTGGCGAGGTGACGGGCGAGCTCGAGCATGACGGCGACACCGGCGCCGTCGTCGGCCACACCCGGTCCTGCGGGCACGCTGTCGTAGTGAGCGGTGGCGAGGATCGCTTTGCCGGCCCCAGTGCCTTTGTGCACAGCGATGATGTTTTCGACTGTCGAGCACCCGGCGCCGCGATCAGGCGGCGAACATTGAAATGCCGACTGGATTTCGGGGGTGTAACCGGCGGCTTTCAGAACGGCGACAATGCGGTCACGCACTATCGCGTTTTCAAGCGACCCCGTGGGATGCGGGCGTTGCTCGGCAAGAAAATGCGAGAGCGTGGCGAAGGCGCGCTCCGACGAGAAGCCGGTGTTCGAGTGCGTCGCGGGGGCGATGAGTTGCGCCTGCCATGCAATCAAGAGCAGGGCTGTCAGGGCGGCGACAGCGAACAGTTTGGCCAGTGGTGCGACGAAGTTCATCGATGACATGCTTGTTTCCCTTTGAGGCCGCCGTTAGTAGCCGGACTCATATGTATTAGACTTGGGGGGGCGGAAAAGAGAATTTCACGCGAAGCCGCGAAGCAGAAAAAGCCATTGGCGCCTGGCATTTGAGCGCGTGACTGGGATTATTACGCGCAAGCGCGCTATTCCGGTCTGTCTTCTTCGCGTTTTCGCGTTTCCCTTTCTTTCTCACGCAACAAAGCCCCCATCGTTTGCAGCAGCCAACGCTGCGCCGCCACTTCCCTCGCTTGCGGCTACCGCAGGCACACAAATACTCCCTCAGTTCCGCACTTTTAAATACTGCGTCACCCCGTGCGCGGGTAGCAGCATCCTTCATGCTGCTCCGCAGACACGGGGCCCATACGAGGTGCAAGGCAAGGCACTTGTGGAACCTGACACTGATTTTTGCCGGAGAGGATGAACCCGGGTAGGTCCCGCATCAGCGCAGCAGCACAAGAGTGCTGCAGCGCGCGCGGGATGACATCGCTTTTTGTATTGGAGATGTGTGCGTGCAGTAGCCGCTTGCAGGGGAAGCGTTTGTTCGGTGACCCGTAACACCGTAACATTGGCTGAAAACTGCGGAAATCTGCGTAACATCGAGCGTCACTTGTGTACACACAGCGCGCTTGGTGCCGTGGTTTGGCAGGATATTCAAAAATTCAAGTCGCAGCGGAACGAAGGGTATTGCAATCAGCCCAACTCCGGAATAGGAACGTATAAAGAACATTTTTGCGGCGGGCAAGCGGAAAATGATTCCGCGGGGCCTATCTCAATCTGCCGTTTTCGACGTGAAGGGGCAGAGGTCTCGCACTAGGCACTGCGGACATTTTGGCTTGCGGGCGATGCAGGTGTAACGGCCATGCAGGATCAGCCAATGGTGGGCGTGCTGCTTTAACCTTGTGGGGATTGCTTTTTCCAGGTCGTCTTCGACGGCGCGCGGGGTTTTGCCTTTTGACAGTCCCATGCGATGGGCGACGCGGAACACATGCGTATCGACGGCAATCGTGGGCACGCCGAAGGCCATGTTCATGACCACGTTTGCGGTCTTGCGGCCAACGCCTGGCAGGGCTTCGAGCGCGTCGCGGTCGTTTGGAACTTCGGCGCCATGGTTTTCGATCAGGCGTTTCGAGAGTGCGATGACGTTCTTCGCTTTACCCCGGAAGAGACCGATCGTCTTGATGTGTTCGATCAGTCCTGCTTCTCCAAGCTTTACCATTTGGGCAGGGGTGGTGACGGTTTGGAACAGTTTCGCGGTCGCTTTGTTGACGCCCTTGTCGGTGGCCTGGGCCGACAGAACTACGGCCACGAGCAACGTGTAAGGGTTGATGTGTTCGAGTTCGCCCTTGGGTGCGGGGTTGGCTTTGGCCAGAATTTCGAAGATGGCGGTAGTTTTTTCGGGCTTGGTCACGGGAGATCAATGACAAAGGGGAGGGGGATTGCCAAGCAGCGCTGGAAGGTTTGTCCCCGCTTTGCTACAGTTGCCAATGGCCTGCAAAGACGAACTGCTCATTCTCTGCGCCCGGATTGGTTACAATCCTTGAGACGCGCCTCTACCGCGCGACCAGCGACTGCGTCCTTTACGTCCTGACTTCTTCGAGAGCGATTTTCATGTCCAGCAAAGCAGCAACGCATAATCAGACCAAGCATTGGCAGGCGCTTGACGCCGCGCATCACGTTCATCCGTTTACTGAAACCAAAGCGTTGAACGCCAAGGGCGTGCGCGTCATCACCAAGGCCGACGGCATTTATATCTGGGATTCCGAAGGCAACCGGCTGATCGATGGGATGTCGGGGTTGTGGTGTGTCAATGTCGGCTATGGCCGCCAGGAGCTTGCCGATGCCGCGCGCGACGCCATGCAGCAGCTTCCTTACTACAACACCTTTTTTCAGACCACGAACCCGCATGCGACCGAACTGGCCGCCAAACTCGCCGGGCTTTTGCCTGCTGGACTGGACAGGATTTTCTTTGCAAATTCGGGCTCGGAAGCCAACGACACGGCGTTGAAGCTGATCCGCTATTATTGGAACCTGCAGGGGAAACCGCAGAAGAAAATTCATATCTCGCGTGAGTACGCCTACCACGGGGTAACTATGGCTGCGGCGTCACTTTCAGGCCTGACGCCGATGCACCCGCAGTGGGACCTGCCGTTGGCTGGGTTTGTCAAAGTGCCGACAGTTTATTGGTACGGATTCGGGGAAGGCAAAGATCCTGATGCTTACGGGCTGGAGGTCGCGCGCAAGCTTGAGGAGAAAATCCTGGAACTGGGGGCGGACCGGGTGGCATCGTTTTCGGCCGAGCCTGTGCACGGGGCTGGCGGTTTGATGTTTCCGCCCGATAGCTACTGGCCAGAGATTCAGCGCATCTGCAAAAAATATGATGTGCTTTTGCATGTCGACGAGGTGATTACGGGTTTTGGGCGCACAGGGCAGTGGTTCGGGTCGCAAACCTTTGGAATTTCGCCCGATATCATGACCTTGGCGAAGGGCATTTCATCAGGGTATCAGCCAATTTCTGCGGTGGCACTGGGACAACGGGTGGGGTCGGCGCTGGCAGAGGCCAACGAGGAGCTCGTTCACGGCTTTACGTGGTCGGGGCATCCAGTCGCCTGTGCGGTGTCATTAAAGAATTTGGAGATCATAGAACGGGAAAATCTCGTCGGTCGCGTGCATGACGATATTGGCCCCTACTTTCAGGCGAAGATTCGTGGATTGGCCGCCCATCCGCTCGTGGGGGAAGTTCGTGGCATTGGTTTGCTCGGGGCCATTGAATTGGTGAAAGACAAGACGGCACGGACGTTTTTCCCGAAAGAACTTGATGTGGGAACACAATGCAGGAACCACTGTTTTTCAAATGGTCTTGTGATGCGCGCCATTCGCGACACGATGGTGGTTGCCCCTCCGTTTGTGGTCACACACGAGCAAGTTGATGAAATTGTCCGGCTCGCCTGGCGCTGTTTCGACCTGACGGCGAAAGACCTTGGGATGCAAACGTCCTGAGTTGCAAAACCGGCGTGGCTTGTTCCCCACGATGGCCGACCAAGTGTTGCTCAGACGACATAGTCATTAACAATGTGTAAGGGCTGAAAAAAAAGTTGCCGACTGTGACTTCTACGCATATAGTGATTCTTAGTTGGTCGTTATGCATTGGTTTCGCGTTGCCCCCCCCGCTAGCGAAACTGAGGTTGACCAACTAAGTGTCAGATAATCCCCTCCTGACACGTGGCGCGTTAAAGCGCGTTTTGGCCCCCGGTTGGACGCACAACCGGGGGCCTTTTAATTTCTGGTTGCACTTGGCAGCGCCTACGCGCATTAACCAGCCCCTATGCCCCCGATCCGTCTCGCCACCTGGAATATCAACTCTGTCCGTCTGCGAATTGAGCTTGTGGCCAAGCTGGCGCGCGAACAGAAGATCGATGTGTTGTGTTTGCAGGAAACAAAGGTTGCGGATGCCCATTTCCCGCACAAAGACATCGGCAAAATGGGCTTCGAGCACATCGCGATCAACGGTCAGAAGGGCTACCACGGGGTTGCGATTCTTTCGCGGCTGCCGATTTCGAAAGTCGACGCCAAGGCGTTTTGCGATAAGGGCGACGCGCGGCATTTGCGAGTGACACTGCCGGGTGGGATTGAGGTTCATAATTTCTATGTGCCGGCGGGCGGCGATATCCCCGACCCGGATGAGAATGAAAAGTTCGCGCACAAGCTGCAGTTCCTGGACGAGATGGAGCAGTATTTTTCCAAAATGAAGTCAAAACGAACGGGGCGGCGCGTGGTCGTGGGCGATCTCAACGTCGCGCCGTTCGAACACGATGTGTGGAGCCATAAGCAGTTGCTCAACGTCGTCAGTCATACTCCGGCGGAAACACAGCGGATGGCGCGGGTCTATGCGACGCACGACTGGATCGACGTGACGCGCTCGTTTGTTCCCAAGGAGCAAAAGGTTTTCAGCTGGTGGAGCTATCGCAATCAGGATTGGAAGGTTTCAGATCGCGGGCGGCGGCTCGACCATGTTTGGGTGAGCCCGGCCCTTGATGGCGCGGTTAACAAGCACACGATCCTGAAGGCGGCTCGCGACTGGGAGCGGCCGTCGGACCATGTACCGGTCATTGTTGAAATCGCGGCTTAGGTTTCACTCCGTTTTTTCAACTGTGAAATCGTTACTGTCGATGAGGCGGTGGCAACAAGTTTCCCGTTTGCGTCTTTCAAATCCGCTTCCAAAAAAATCACTGTGCTGCCGCGGCGAACGGTGCGAGCCTCGGCGATCAATCGTGTTTCAGGTTTGCCCTGGGCGATATAGTTGACCTTCATTTCCAGCGTCGGTGTGATTTGACCCCATTCGATGGAGAGGCCGGCGGCCAACGATATGACATCGTCCATCATCGCAGCAGTCATGCCGCCATGAATGGCGCCGTAGCGGTTGGATAACGATGGGGTGGTGTTGTACGCCACCCGTACAGATCCTTGCTCCTTGTCGACGTCCAGGATTTCCTGACCCAGGATGACGGCAGCGGGTGCTGGCCGTTTCAAAATGGCCTGGATATTCGGCGGGTAGGTTTCCGGGCGGGTGCGGTCGATCGCCATCTTATTCGAGCCCCGCCGCGCGCAGTTTTGCGTGGGCTGCGGCAAGTTCTTTGTTGGCGTTATTGAGGCGGGCTGCCAACTCACGCATAATCTCGAGAGTCATTTGCGGCAAATCACGCAGCAACTGGAAAAATTGCTCCTTCTTGATCTTGAGCGTCTCCAGGGGTTCGGTTGCCGTCAAGGTCGCCGTTCGTGGCATTTCGCCCAGCAATGCCATTTCGCCAACGATGTTGTTGCTGCCGATGGATGCGACGACCACGTCGCCCTTGGGGGATGCGACTGAGACGGATACCACCCCCGACAATATCAAGTAGGCCGAATCTCCCCGGTCTCCTTCGCGAAACAAAACCGCCCCGGACGCGAAGGTCAGGCGCTCGCTGGTGAATGCCAATAGCTTCAACTTGGATGTGTCGATGCTGGCGAACAGCGGAATTCGCCGCAGCAAATCCACTTCTGCGTGAATGCTCATTGTGCGGCCTCGTGCATGTCAGAGTTCCCGATATCGGATACCAGCCGGCCATGTTCGAACGTCAGTGTGCGGTCGAAGCGTGAGGCCAAATCGTCTTTGGTCAGAATCCAAAGCGTCGCCCGGCCTTTGCGGTGGCGCAAAACGCGATCAACGATCTGGGTTTTCTGCTGATCGTCGAGATTGGCCAAAGCTCCATTGACCACAAGAAAGTCCGGCTCCTTGATGACGGCGCGCGCGAGGCCCAGCTTTTGGCGCTGGCCCGTCGTCAGGCGCTTACCGCCGGCGCCGCTGTGGAACGCAAGTCCCGCCTCTATTACCAAATCGCGAACATCCAGTTGATCGAGAATTTCCCGGATCAGCGCGTTCACACGGTCTTGCGCCTGAGCCACACCGTAGGAAACCCTGCCAAGCAGAATGTTGTCCTGCAGACTGGCGGAGGCGTTGAAGGCGTCTTCGTTGTAGAATGAAATGCGCGATTTCAATCCCGCGGGCAAGGTCTGGGCAAATGTGCGGCGTGCAGCAAGCAAGCGTTCCCGTATTTCGGGCGTGACCAGACCCAGGCGGTGGCGGGCCTCCACATAGCGCAGCGGCAAAACCGAAAGCATTGCTCTGTCCGCGTAAGTGAGACTGGAACTCTTCGCGCGCTTCATGATTTGCTGAAATGTTGCAAGCTCGTTTGAAGGAATGAAGCTGAACTCGTCGAAGAAGGGATGGTCATCGGGAAGTTCATGGAACAGTTCCAGCATCGTTTCAGCAATTGACAGTCCCATCATCACGAGGTGCTGCTCCAGCCCCTCTTCGGCAACGATGCGCTGGAAGTGCGGTAATCCTGGCAGATTGTGAGGTTGGAGCAGCGGGTCGGAACTCGCGCCAAACAGAATATTTTCTGCGATCGATGCATTGCGGTTGTAAGCCTGCTCATCGAAACGCTCAACAAGCGGGCTGAGTTCAGGCTGCTCCAGCCTTCGATGCAGTTCCTGCCGTGCTTCGACTATGCGATCGGTGGCGGCTGTGTTTGTTTGCGGGTCCAACCGCGATTGCAGGCCGAACTGGAATACATCGTTTTCCAACCCCACCATCGCCAAAATTTCTACGATTCGGTCACGGATGGCATTCGGGTCAGTGGTTCCAAAGGCGCTGTAGTCCAGCCAGTCTGCCGTGGAATCGAAGGGGGGATTACCGGAGCGTTCGGCCTCTTTCATCTGACGCAGGTGCTGCGCGTTGCCGCCCGGTCCGACATTGCGCGTCGCCAGTCTTAGTCCGTAAAGCAGATTCTGCTTCAGATCGGTTGGGAAGAAGTAAGTCTCTGGTCCCGCATAGGCAAAGCGGCGCCCGGAGACAATGTCAGGCAATGACAAGAGATCAAACTGGCCTGATTTGATACTGCCGGCCTTGAGCGAAAGCTGGCGGGTAAACAAATGGCCCAACGCTTCTTTGCCGCTGCCCGATGGCCCGATGGCCGCGATTGATTTGTCGAGCGGCAGAGACAGTTCCAAATCGTCGAGAAGAACAAAGCCCGCGTCGTCGACGGCGGTCACGTTCTTGAGTTCAAATTGTTCCAATTGGTTGCTGGCGGCACCGGGTTGAGAGGCTTGCGCCGGGGGTTCCATTCCGTCGGGTTGGAATTGCTCCATCACTTGATTGTATTTTATTTCGACATCCTGGCGCTGGAGATCCCAGTCGATCAGTTCCTTGATGGGGCCTGGCAAATCCTTGTAGGCGATGATGACCGCGACGAGTTGGCCGACATCGAGCTGATGGGTGATAACGAAGTAGCCGCCAACCGCGTAGAATACGAAAGGCGTGAGCTGGGCTATGAAATTGTTCAGCGATTTGACGAAGTACTTTCTTTGATAAAGCTCAAAACGAATGTCAAATATGCGCGCCAACCGGCTGGCGATTTCGGCGCGTTCCCAGTTGGACGTGCCAAGAACCCGAATGTCAGCGTTGCCATCGACGATTTCGCCGACGCGGCCCGCAAGTTCGCGCGCCTGGAATTGACGCAGCTTGCCCAGCTTGAGAATGGGCTTGCGCAGGTACGGGATGACAATGGCCTGTACGACGACGATGGTGCCGGAAACCATGCCTAACCAGAAGTTCTGAAGGACAATAAAGGTCAGTGCGGTCAACGCCTGGCCTGCCAGGAATACTGGCCAGACGATTGCGTCGCCGGTGAATCCGCCCAAGGGTTCGACTTCGTCCTTCACCATCGAGGCAATTTCGGCTTGCTTGATTTTGCGAACATGTGAGGGGGGGAATCTCAAAACACGGTCGATGAGTTCGTAACGCAGGCGACGCAGCAAGCGTTCGCCCAGGCGTCCCTTCATCGTGTTCACCAGAAATTTCAGAAAGCCATTGAACCCCACCAGCGCCAGAAACGAGAAACTCAGCGCCAGCAAAAACGGCAAGCGCTCAAGGGCGACACCTTCAAACACGACCCATTGATTGCCGGCTTGGGTTGCGAGCCACGACGGCACAGCAATTACGAACCGCATGAACTCCTGGGTCGCATTTGATGCTTCAAACCCGTTGCCGGTGATGGGGCCGTTGATGATCAATTTTGGCAGTGAGAGCGTCAAAAAATAGAAGGGTTGGGCGGCAATGGCGATGCACAGAATCGTCAGCTGATCCCGGCGGGAATGCTGCCAAATATAGTTATAGAGCGTCTGTTGCGTCGCCATTTAACGGTGCCAGGTTCGTCTCGAGGCCAAGGAAAACACTTAAGACGTTTCGCGCCCTTCCGCATTTCAATTGCCCGTGCGAGATTCACACGAGATTGATTGCAGACCTTGTCACAAGAGGTTTAACCATTTCCAAGTCAAACGGGCGAGTCCTGATCTATAGCCATGACAGTTTTGGGCTTGGGCATATCCGCCGCTGCCGGACCATTGCACATGCGCTTGCCGAGGCGGTGCCTAAACTCAAGGTCCTTATTGTTTCTGGGTCCCCCATCATCGGAAGTTTTGATTTCAAGACGCGGGTGGATTTCGTCCGGGTGCCGGGCATCATAAAACTACGCAGCGGAGAGTATGTACCGCTTGGGCAGCACGGGGCTGTGCATGAAACTACCGCTCTGAGGGCATCGCTGATCCGGGAAACCGCTTTGAATTTTTCTCCTGATGTTTTTATCGTCGATAAAGAGCCTTTGGGTCTGCGGGGTGAACTTGCAGACACTCTTGTAGCCTTGAAAGAGCGCGGTGCAAGGCTTGTCCTGGGGTTGAGAGACATTCTGGATGACCCCGGCGCCCTTGCCGAAGAGTGGCGGCGCAAAAAAGCGGCGGCGGCGGTTGAGAATTTCTACGACAATATTCTGATCTATGGTCTTGAGGACATCTACGACCCTCTGCAGGGTCTGGGACTGTCTGGCAAAGTGCGCCTCAAGACGACATACACTGGCTATCTGCGGCGGACACGCCCGGCTGCACGGCCCGCTGCGATGCCAAAAGACATCGGCCAAAAGCTGCTGATCACCCCTGGCGGTGGCGGCGACGGCGAGGTGCTTATCGATTGGGTGCTTTCGGCCTATGAGCGCGATCACGCAATCCTTCCGCCCGCGCTCATCGTGTCGGGACCATTTATGCGCGGAGACGCCCGGCATCTTTTCGAGCAGCGCATTGCTGCGATACCAACGCTGAGCAGTTTGACGTTTGAGCCGCGCATGGAGCACTTGATGGCTGAGTGCCTCGGCGTCGTTTCAATGGGTGGATACAACACTTTTTGCGAGATTTTGTCGTTTGACAAGCGGGCGCTTTTGGTTCCAAGGCACACGCCTCGTCTGGAACAAACCATTCGCGCCGAAGCCGCAGAGCGGCTTGGCCTTGCGGGCAGACTTGCAGAGCCGGAGAACGGCGTACCACCCGACATCGACCGCATGAGCCGTGCGTTGCGGCATTTGCCATTGCAGGATCTGCCTTCATCGCGGGCAAAGCCCGGGCTGCTCGATGGTTTGCAGAGCGTCACGTCTTTGTGCAGGCACTGGCTCTCGCTGACCGGGGGGCATGCAGAACGCTGATGCCGGGCGAGAAACTTGCCATTGTTGTGAAGGGCTTTCCCCGGCTATCGGAAACGTTCGTGGCTCGCGAGCTCGCGGCGCTGGAGGCGCGGGGAATTTCGTTTACTCTGCACGCCTTGAGAGCGCCTGGGGCTGATTGCGGGCTGGTGAAGCACGACGTGAAAGCGGTGCCACAGTACCTGCCGGAATATCTGCATGAACAACCGTCTGCGGTGGCCGCTGCGATTTTGACCGCTGCACGGCGTCCCAATTTTTTCGTGGCGTGGCGCAAGTTCCGGCTGGACCTGGGTTCAGAATTTACGCAGGCGCGCATCCGGCGCTTTGGGCAAGCCTGTGTACTTGCAGCGCAGTTGCCTGAAAGTATCCGGCATGTTCACGCTCATTTCGCACATAGTCCGGGATCTGTTGCGCGTTACGCCGCGTGTTTGCGCGGCCTGTCGTACAGTGTATCGGCGCATGCCAAAGATATTTGGACGGCCCCGGATTGGGACCTGCGGCACAAGCTTGACGATGCTGCTTTTTTTACGGTGTGCAATCGAGCCGGGTTTGAACGGCTGAATGAATTGCAGAGTTCCGGCACACTGCATCTCATTCATCATGGGGTGCCGCGCAAGCTGATTGTTGCCGCGCCGCGTTTTCAGTCGCGCGATGGCTCGCGGCACGATGATCCGGTTCGCATCGTGGCGGTGGCACGCGCCGTCGATAAAAAAGGTCTGAGACTTCTGCTGGGTGCGTTGAAACAGATTCCGCCTTCGCTTGCATTGCGCCTTGATCACTATGGCGGGGGCGAGCTTTTGGATGAGCTGAAACAGGCCACGCGCAGTTTTGGCCTTGAAGCGCGGCTCACTTGGCATGGCGCTGTGGCGCATAGCGTCATCATTGCGGCGCTTGATCAATCGGATTTATTCGTGATGGCGAACCGGGTGAGCGGCGACGGTGATCGCGACGGCATACCCAACGCCTTGCTGGAGGCTCAGGCGCGCGGTGTTTGTGTACTGGCGTCGCGGGCCGGCAGCGTTGACGAGGCGGTGACGGACGGACATTCCGGCCGCTTGGTGGAGCCCGGCGATGAGGACGCTTTTCTACAGGCCTTGTGTGCGCTGGTGCGCAATCCGGAGGAACGATGTGCGTTTGCAGCGGCGGCGATCACTCAACGGCGGCAGACGTTCGATGCCGAGGCCGGATATGATAGGATTTCGAGACTTTTGAACGAGCGGATGCAGGCTTGATGCGCGGCGTCTTTTACTCTCCCATGGCCAACGCTGACACGCGGACACCATCTGGCGTTTCGCGTATGGGTGGCCTTTTTGTGGGTGCGTTGCGTGCTGCAGGTGTAGACTTGGATGTGCCCAGTTTGGTTCGAACATACGAGGGGACGGGTGACGCACTGCGCCAAGCGGCGCTGCGCGATGCCTCAAAGACCAGTGCAAGCGAACTGATATCCAGGATTGAGCGCGGCGCGCTCGCCCGGCCCGATTTCTGGTTCAGCTATCACGTGTATTACAAATCGCCGGATTGGATCGGACCCCTGGTCGCAGATGCCCTTCGCATTCCTTATGTTGTCGCGGAAGGCTCGCATGCACCCAAGCGTGCCAATGGAGCGTGGAAACTTGGACATGAAGGAACGGCTCAGGCGTTGGTCCGATCCGAATTGTTATTGGCGATGACACAGTTCGATCGCGTATCCCTGGATCAAATTGCGCCTGGACGTGTTTGTGATTTCAAACCCTTCATTGATGCAGGCGCATTCGAACCGGCGGCACATTCATATCGCCGAGACCTGCCGCACGTGCTTGCCGTTGGTATGATGCGCAACGAGCGAAAACGGCAGAGCTTTCGCTTGCTGGCCGAGGCCTTGCAGATGCTTGGCGATATTCCGCTTAGACTTACGGTTGCAGGCGATGGACCCTTTCGCGGTGAAGTCGAAGGCTTTTTTACAACACGCTATGCGGCACATGATTTGGGTTTCGCGGGGGCTGTCGACGTTGCCGCAATGCCCGGCCTGATGGCGAGCGCAGATATTTTTGCCTGGCCGGGACTTGGCGAGGCCTATGGTCTGGTTTTTCTTGAAGCGCAGGCGGCCGGGCTTCCGGTCGTGGCGTGCCGGGATCGAGGCGTTCCCGATGTTACACAAGAGGACGTGACCGCGCTGCTGAGCCCTTCGGGCGATGTGGCGGCCTATGCCAGCCACTTGCGCCTGCTGTTGACGCAACGGTTGTTGAGGAGATCCATGGGCGAGAGTGCCAGGCGTTTTGTTCTTCAGGAGCGTAGCGTGCCGGCGGCTGCGGCGCGTTTGATGACCTTGCTGCGCGAGATTTTACCGTGAGCCGGCGTGTTCTTATCTGGGTGCAGCACCTTTTGGGTTTCGGGCATTTCGCGCGTGCCCGCGTGATCTGCGAAGCGCTTCGCGATGCAGGGTTTCAAGTCACGCTGGTGAGTGGCGGCTTCACGCCCGCACCCGCCGTTCCTTCTGGAATTGATTTTGTTCAACTGCCGCCCGCACGGGCCAAAGACGAACTCTTCGACGAACTCGTCGATGAGCATGGGCAAAAGCCGGCGTCCCAGTGGTACGAGGCACGGCGCAAAGCTTTGCTGGCGGCCTTTCACCGGGTCAGCCCTGATGTCCTTATCACCGAAACTTTTCCGTTTGGGCGCCGCCTGGTCGAGCTTGAAGTGTTGTCGCTGCTTGAAGCCGCTGAGCGTTGCGTGAACAGGCCAAGGATTATTTGCTCGGTCAGAGACGTTTTGCAACGACCGCGCAAGGCACTGCGAGCGGCTGACATGGTTGAGCGTGCCAGCCGCTATTACGATGCGGTGATGGTGCATGGTGATCCGAACCTGTTGCGCCTGGAGCAGAGTTTTCCAGAGGTGGCGCGCCTTGCTCATCGTTGCAAGTACACAGGCTATATTTGCAAATTGATGCCGGCAGCCCAAGGGGCAAGGCAGGAAGTACTGGTGTCGGCCGGTGGGGGGGCTGCGGGCGGCACGCTGATCGCTGCGGCGATTGAAGCGCGCTCCATTTCGAAATTGCGATCGCGGTCGTGGACGATTGTGAGTGGCCCGCTTGCGGAACGCGCGGATTCTTCTGGAGATGTTGATTTTTCGATTGTTCGCCAATTGCCCGACTTCTCCGCCCGGCTGGCCAATGCCGCGTTGTCGATCAGCCAGGCGGGATACAATACACTCCTGGAAACAATTGCTGCCCGTACCCCCGCGATTGTCGTTCCCTTTGAAACGGACCGCGAGCAAGAGCAGATCATGCGGGCGCGGGTGTTTGAAGGTCTGGGTCTCGTTCGAGTGGTGCGAAGCCGCGAGCTGGAACCTGGTAATTTGGCCCGCCTTGCAGAAGAAACAGCCAACTCAAGCGTTGCCGAGCATAACATTGACTTCGGCGGGAGAGAGGGAACCGTCCGGGTTGTGATGGAAGTGCTCGGGCAATGACAGGCTGGGAGCGGGTGCGCGATGAACTTGACATTTGGGCAGCGGAGAAGCGCGTTGCCCAATTCTGGTGGCGCGACGATGATGCACAAGATGTTTCGGTTAGTTTGAAACGCATGCTTTCCATTGCGCAAAACTTTGATGTCAGCGTTGCCTTGTCGGTCATACCGGTTGGAGCGAAAGCCGGGCTGGTCAAGTATTTGCGGGCTTCGAAGCAGGCGCAGGTTCTGGTGCACGGCTATGCGCACGCGAACCATGCCCGAAAGGGGCAAGCCAAACGTGAACTGGGCGGCGCACGCGCTTTGAGTGAAGTCATTCAGGATCTCGCGAAAGGGCTTGCCTTGGCGCGCGCATCATTTGGCGAGCGCGTTCTGCCGGTCATGGTTCCACCCTGGAATCGCATCGCGCCCAGGGCTGTGGAGGCATTACCCAAACTGGGCTATTGCGGGATTTCGACCTGGAAGCCCCGGCTGAAAGTCAAACCGCAGCCCGGACTTACGCAAGTCAATGCGCATCTTGATGTGGTCGATTGGCGGCGTGGACGGCTTGTCAAAAGCGAGGCACAGATTGCAGGTTTGCTATTGAAGAAACTCAGATGGCGCCGTGCGAACCCGGTGCGTGCAAGCGAACCTTTGGGGTTACTCACCCATCACAAGCTATGGAGTGCTGAAAAGGAAAACATTATAGTGCAGTTACTTGGTATTACGCGCGGACATCCGGCTGTGATCTGGCGTCCGGCGACAGCGGTGTTTGGGCTTTGACAGACCGAAGCCTCCATCATTGGCCAGCAGGCACCTTACTGGGAGATCTCATCCGGGGGGCGATTGCATTTTGCGTTTGTGTGTTTTTTCTGCTGCTCATGCCCGTTTTGTCTTATGCTTTCATTGGCTTTTTTTGCATCTCGGCGCTGTTTGCGTTTTACTTTTTCGAGAGTTTATCCCGTCTGCGCAGTTCGGTGGAAATCGATGAATCCGGTATTACTGTTACAGGCGGACTTTTCGGCCGCCGGAAAATCAAATGGAGCGGACTTGAGCACTTCGAGCTTCGGCATTTTGCCTTGGGCCGCACGCGCAGACCTGGGTGGATGGATTTGAAACTGAAAGGCTGCGGCTGCACCATTTTGTTAGACGACAATCTCGACCGGTTTGAAGGCGTGCTGGCACGCGCATGGATGGCCGCGCAGGCGGCAAGGTTAGGTATATCGGATGTCACTCTGGCCAATTTGGCGGCTTCGGGTTTGAGCCGCAGTGGGGACACCTAGCCGGATGGGCGATATTCTTACGATCGAGAACCTGACCGCCGGATTCCGCCGCGACGGTTATTGCACGCCGATCCTGAATTCAGTCAGCTTTGCCGTTCCAAGAGGCAAAACAGTTGCGATTGTAGGTGAAAGCGGTTCCGGGAAATCGACAATCGGCAATGCCGTTTTGGGCCTGCTGCCTGCAGACAAAACCGACATAGGTGGCCGCATCCTGTTTCGCGATCCCCTTGATGGCGAGCGCGAGGTCGAGCTTAATTCGCTTGGTCCAAAGCTTTTTCGACACCTGCGCGGCCGCCGGATTGCAATGGCCTTTCAAGAGCCTTCGGCGGCGTTTTCGCCGGTTGTCAGCATGGGTTCGATGCTGTGCGAGATGTTGCACATGCATGAAAGACTTTCGGCAGACGCCGCCAAAAAGCGCGCGATCGAGATGCTCGATCATGTGGGCTTTCCTGATGCCAATGCTGCGTTCCGGCGCTATCCGTTCGAACTGAGTGGCGGCTTGCGGCAACGCGCAATGCTGGCCTGCGCCTTGATCTGCAGACCGGCACTTGTTGTTGCCGACGAGCCCACGTCTGCGCTTGACGTCACGGTTCAGGCGCTGGCGCTGAAGCTTCTGTCGGATTTGCGGGGCGAAATGGGTCTGAGTTTGCTGTTCATCACCCATGATTTTGGCGTCGTTGCCAATATCGCAGATCGCGTCGTTGTGTTGCGCCACGGTTTGGTTGTTGAAGAGGGTTCGGTCAGCGATGTCTTGAAGGCGCCGCGTTCGGACTATGCCAAGTCGTTGCTGGCGGCAGTTCCTCGCCTTGAAGGCCAACCCTATGTGTTGAGCCCCCCGCATGCGAGCCACCAGGCGGTGCAAACGCTTTCGCCGGTGTGGAGCAAACGCCTTGGGCCGCCCGCCGGAACGCCGCTGATTGAAGTCAAAGACTTAAGCAAGAGTTTTTCTTCGCGGGCGCGCGGGCCGGGCGCGACCGGTGACACCGTTGATGCCGTGCTGGGTGTCTCGTTGCGCATCAATGCGGGCGAGTGCGTGGGGCTTGTGGGTGAAAGCGGGTGTGGGAAGTCGACGCTTTCGAAACTGATTTTGCGTGTGCTCAAGGCTGATTCAGGTTCAGTCAGCGTGTATGACGGCGCCAGAATGTCGTCGATTTCCGACTTGCATGGCGACGCGCTCAAGGCCTATCGCGCGCGGGTGCAGTATGTATTTCAGGATCCGTTTGCGTCGCTGAACCCCCGGCTCAGCGCGGAAGAAATCGTTTCCGAACCCTTTGTCATTCACAAAATGGGCACAAAAAATCAGCGATTGCATTGGGCGGCTGCCCTCTTTGAGCTGGTCGGCCTTGACCGGGCGATGCTGGTGCGCCACCCCAATGCATTTTCCGGCGGTCAGCGGCAACGGATTGGCATTGCGCGCGCTATTGCATTGGGGCCGGATTTGCTGGTTTGCGACGAGCCGGTGTCTGCTCTGGATGTTTCGGTTCAGGCGCAGATTCTGAGCCTTTTGGAAGGACTGCGGCAGGACCTTGGAATTGCCTGCCTTTTTGTGAGCCACAACCTGGCCGTGGTCCGGGCTGTTGCAAGCAGGGTCTACGTCATGTGCGGTGGCAGAATTGTTGAATATGCGCCAACTTCCGAGCTTTTTGCGAACGCCCGGCATCCCTATACCATCGCGTTGCTGGCGGCTAATCCCGAACCGGATCCTGAGCGAAAGCTTGACCTTGGCGCCTTGATGCAAGGGCGGGCTTCGGACCCTTCGGCCTGGCCTGAGCCTTATAGGCTGACGCGCGGTGCGAAGGCGCGCTATGAAAGAGTTGGTGACGGTCATTTTGTGGCTGTGGCGTAAGCGATATTTGAGTTTGAGGATTTGTACCATGCGCCTGATGAGCGCCGCGTTTTTGGCCTTGACGATGATTGTGGTGACCGGTGCGGCCCCCCCGCCAAAACGCGCGGCTGGTGTGGTGCAAACGGTTCCACTCAAAGAGACGCCTTCGCTCGCGGCGGCGGTGGCCGCCAAATCCATTCCGGCGGTGGCGCTGCGGGTTCCAGCCGATGTGTTGATTGTCCATCTGGCGTCGGTTGGGCGCAAGCCCGGCCGGCCCGGTGGCGTGCTGCGTACGATGATGAGCAAGGAGAAAGATGTCCGGCTCCTCAACACGTGGGGCTATGCGCGGCTGATTGCGTGGACGCCGCAATTGCAGCTCAAACCGGATTTGCTGAAATCAATCGACATCAAAGACGGGCGCGTTTTTACTATGCATTTGCGTGCGGGGCACAAATGGTCTGATGGCCATCCCTTTACGTCGGAGGATTTCAGATACTATTGGGAAGACGTGGCCAGCAACATTGATCTGTCGCCCAGCGGACCGTCTTCGGATGTGTTGAACGATGGCGAAAAGCCGAAGGTTGAAATCATTGACGCAACAACCGTCCGCTATAGCTGGACAAAAACCAATTCGCGTTTCATGGCGTCATTGGCGCAAGCGCGCGAGCCGTACATTTACAGACCTGCCCATTACCTGAAGCAGTTTCATGCCCGCTACGCGAAGGCGTCCGCACTCGCACAACTGGCGGCCCAAACAAAGTCACGCAATTGGGCGCAGCTTCACAACCGCATGGACAGTATGGACGACAACGACAATCCCAAGATGCCAAGTTTGCAGCCCTGGGTGGCGACAACGGTCATGCCGGCTAACCGTTTTGTGTTCCGGCGCAATCCATTTTTCCATCGTGTCGATAGCAGCGGCGTGCAGTTGCCGTATATCGACGCGATTGAAGTCAGTATCGTCGATGGCGGCCTCATTCCGGTTAAAACCGCCGCCGGGGACAGCGATCTGCAGGCGCGCGGTCTGTCGTTCGCCGACGTCACAGTGCTGAAAGCAAATGAAGGCGGTGGGCGGTACAAGGTGCGCCTGTGGCCGATCGCCAAAGGCTCGCACTTTGCGCTTTATCCGAATCTGAACGCGACCGATGAAGGCTGGCGCAAACTGTTACGTGATCCGCGATTCAGGCGCGCGCTGTCCCTGGGCATCAACAGAGGTGACATCAACCGGGCCTTGTTCTTTGGCCTTGCGGTTGAAGGCAACAATGCCGTGTTGAAGGGTTCGCCCTTGTTCAGGGCCGATTACCTGACGGCGCATGCGCGTTTCGATCCAAAGGCCGCCAATCTGTTGCTCGATCAGATGGGCTTGAATGTCCGCAATGGCGACGGCACGCGCTTGATGGCAGACAAACGTCCGCTTGAATTGGTGATCGAAATTGCCGGTGAATCGAAAGAAGAAAGCGATATTTTGCAGCTTGTTTCGCAACATTTCAAGATGATCGGCGTGAAGCTTGTGATCAAGCCATCGGACCGCACGGTGATGCGCAATCGTGCATTTTCCGGCGAGGCCCTGATGACGGCGTGGTCGGGATGGGATACGGGAATTCCTACGGCTGACATGAGCCCGGACGAGCTTGCGCCAACACGGCAGGACACTCTGGCGTGGCCTCAATGGGGCAATTATTTTGAAACGAACGGCAAATCCGGGGAATCGCCAGACATGGCTTCTGCAAAAGAGTTGCTGGCGCTGAACGCGCAATGGAATTCTGCCAAGTCGCAATCCGAGCGGCAAGCGCTGTGGGGCAAAATGCTTGCCATTCATGCGGATCAGCAATTTATCATCGGCACTGTTTCGGGTGTGATGCAGCCAGTTGTTGTGCGCGATACGCTCAACAATGTTCCCGAGCGTGGCATTTATTCTTGGGATCCGGGGGCCCAATTTGGCATGTATCGCATGGATGAGATGTGGCTGAGCCAATGATCCGGAGTGCATCAGCATAATGCTGCGCTATGCGGCCGAACGACTGATTTTGATGGTGCCCGCGCTGATTGCGATCGCGGCACTTGTGTTTCTTGTTATTCAGTTGCCGCCCGGCGACTATCTTTCAAACGAGATCGCAGAGTTGAGAGCGCAAGGCGACGCCGGTGCCGCCGCAAAGGCTGAGTATCTCCGGAAAGAATATGCTCTCGACCGGCCGGTCCTCGAGCAGTTTGGGATTTGGATCGGGGCGTGGCCCGGTCCGCGAGGCCATTCCGGCTTGCTGCAAGGCGACTGGGGCATGTCATTTGAGTTCAAGAAACCCGTCGCCGATGTTGTTGATTATGCTCTGGGACCGACCGTATTGGTCAATGTGCTGGCGGTGCTTGCAATCTATTTGATTTCCTTGCCGCTGGGGATACTGGCGGCCGTCAAGCAGTACAGCCTTCGTGACTACACCATTGCCGGGGTGGCCTATATTGCCATGGCCACGCCTGGTTTTTTACTTGCGCTTGTGGTGCTGACCTATGCGCATGCGTGGTTTGGCGTTTCAATCGGTGGATTGATTGACCCGCAATATGCCGACCAACCATGGAGCCTTGAGAAGGCGAAGTCGCTAGGCGCTCATTTGTTCATCGCGGTTATCATCATTGCGTTTTCAGGGGCCGGGGCCATGATCCGGCGCTTGCGCGCCAACCTTTTGGACGAACTGCGCAAGCCCTATGTGATTGCCGCCCGGGCGCGCGGTGTCAGTGAGACGCGCTTGTTGCTGCGCTATCCCGTGCGGATGGCTCTCATTCCCTTCATTGCCGATATTGGAAACCTGTTGCCGTCCCTGGTGTCGGGGTCGGTGATTGTTTCCGTTGTCTTGAGCCTGCCGACCGTGGGACCGATCTTGGTGCGAGCGCTTCAGTCCCAGGATCAGTTTTTGGCAGGGTTCGTGTTGATGTTCGCTGCACTATTGACACTGGTGGGAACTTTGGTTTCGGATTTGCTGTTGGGGCTGATTGATCCGCGCGTGCGCCTGGGCCAGAGACTTGAGCGATGAGCACCGTTGAAGACATCAAACTTGCAAAGTTTGAAACCCCAACATTTCTGGACAGGCTGTGGCGGCGCAAAGGTTCTTTTTTTGCGCTGGTTTTTTTGACGGCGCTTTATGCGTCTCTGCCTTTTGTTGAATTGATTGCGCCCTATGGATCCGAGACGCGCAGCAATGACGCGATATTCATGCCGCCAACCGACGTCAATTGGTTTCACGACGGCGCTTTCATCGGACCCTTTGTGTACGCAACAACCTCGACGCTGGATCTTACGACATTTCAACGGATTTTCAAACCTGACACGTCCAAGGTGCTCAAGCTGCGCTTTCTGTGTGAAGGCGATGCGTATGATCTGTGGGGCCTGTTCGCGGCGCGATGGCATATCGTGTGTCCCCCTGATGGTGGCGGCTTGTACATCTTTGGCGCGGACCGGTTGGGGCGAGACATTTTCAGCCGCGTCATGTATGGTGCCCGAATCTCATTGACGATCGGCTTGTTCGGCGTCGCCTTGAGTTTCGTGCTGGGCTGCTTTTTGGGTGGGCTTGCCGGATATCTTGGCGGCTGGGTCGATGCCAGCGTGTTGCGGCTAATCGAGTTGTTGCGCGCGTTGCCTGAACTTCCGCTGTGGATGGCGCTGTCGGCGGCACTGCCTGCCAACTGGTCGCCGATCTGGATTTATTTTGGTATTACCCTGATTTTGGGGTTGCTTGATTGGCCGGGGCTGGCACGGGCGGTGCGCGCAAAGGTCCTATCATTGCGAGAGGAGGATTATGTCGTAGCGGCGGAGTTGTTGGGCGCCAGCCGCACGCGCGTGCTTTTCCGGCATATGCTGCCGAATTTTTCGGGACATTTGATTGCCAGTGTCACCCTGGCTATTCCCAGCATGATCCTGGGAGAAACGGCACTCTCATTCCTGGGTCTAGGACTGCGGCCGCCGGTGGTGAGCTGGGGTGTTTTGCTGAGCGAGGCGCAGAACATCAGCGCCGTTGAACTCTATCCATGGTTACTGGCGCCGCTTGCGCCTGTCGTGCTGGTTGTTTTGGCGTTCAATGTTCTGGGTGATGGACTGCGAGACGCGGTTGACCCCTATAGCCATTAAGCAAAGAAACTTCACAATGTTCACATCATTGGGATGCGCAACCATGGGCGCAACAATTGTTTGAAGCCCTGTGACTGCCTTCCTATATAGGAGGGGTAGGCGAACGGGGAATGCTGGGCGAGATCAATGAATGATATTTCTACATCGCAGGCAGCGCCCAGCGACATTCGAGAAGTTTTGGGCATTGGCCGAAAGGTAGTGCCGTGGTGGCGGCGCTGGTGGGTGATTGCCGTCGCGGTGCTGGCCATTGGCTCAGTTGCGTGGGTGCTTCTGAAACCTGCCAAGCCGGTTGAGTACATCAGGGGCAAGGCAGAAGTGGCTACTCTGCGCTCGATTGTTACGGCAACCGGCACCTTGCAACCCATCGACAAAATCACGGTTGGGGCAGAAGTTTCGGGTCGTATTGATGAAGTGCTGGCCGATTTCAATGGCCGAGTTTCCAAGGGACAGATCATTGCCCGGATCAATACCGACGAGCTCAAAGCCCGTGCCGTGCAAACACGTGCGACTGTGGCACAGTTTACGGCCTCACTTGTCAAAGCCGAGAATGATCTCAAGCGTTCCATTGCGCTGCAAGACAGAGGATTTGTTTCGCAAGCCGCGTATGACGGGGCGTTGGCGGCACGCAATACAGCGTTGGCGAATTTGAACAGCGCCCGCGCACAGGCGGTTCAGTCCGAGGCGAATCTTGCAAAGGCTGCTGTCCGGTCGCCCATCGACGGCATTGTTTTGGACCGGAAAATCGAACCCGGACAGACCGTCGCGGCGGGATTTCAGACGCCAGAATTATTCGTGATTGCATCTGATCTGCGCAAACTGGAACTCACCATTGATATCGATGAAGCCGATATCGGCCAGGTGGCCCTCGGCCAAGAGGCGACATTTACAGTCGATGCCTTTCCTGCCCAAACATTCAAAGCCAAAGTCTCCGAACTTCGCAATGCCGCGCGCACCATTCAGAATGTGGTGACCTATCAAGGGGTTCTGAGTGTGGAAAACAGCAAAGGGTTGCTGAAGCCCGGGATGACAGCGACGGCTGATATTGCAGTCAAGATCGCCATTGACGTCATGAGCGTGCCCAATGGTGCGCTGCGTTTCACTCCGCAAGCGGACGAAGTCAGCGGCATGATACCCGTGGCAACGGTCGCACCTATCGACCCCATTTCGTCCGGAAAAGGGAAGCTCTGGACTTTGACGGCAGGCAGCAAACCGCAATCGCGCGACGTCACGCTTGGCATTTCGGACGGGCAACGCACTCAAATCACGGGTTCAAACGTCAATGCCGGTGAGGAATTCATTTTAGACATTGCTCAGCCTGGCCGCGAAGGGAAGTGATTGCTGCATGGTCGGCGCTTCGCTCCTTCGATTTGATAATGTCTCAAAGTTCTATGGTTCAGGCGAGACCGAAGTGCGGGCGCTCGAAAATGTGAACCTTGCGATCAATGATGGAGAGTTCGTGGCCATTATGGGCCCTTCGGGTTCAGGAAAATCTACAGCCATGAATATTCTGGGCTGCCTTGATACGCCGACGAGCGGGCGGTATTTTTTTCGTGACACTGACGTTGGCACCTTGACCCGATCACAGCGCGCGCTGTTGCGGCGTCACTATATCGGGTTCGTGTTCCAGGGTTTTAATCTGTTAAAGCGGACGACAGCCCGGGAGAATCTTGAATTGCCGCTCATTTACCGGCGCGACACGGCAACGCAACGGCGGACGCAGGCTTTGCGGGCGCTTGAGATGGTGGGGTTGAGCGATCGCGCTGATCATACGTCGTCGCAGTTGTCTGGCGGACAACAGCAACGCGTGGCCATTGCGCGGGCGCTGGTGACGGAACCGGCGGTGATCTTCGCCGACGAACCGACAGGCAATCTGGATTCTGCGCGCAGCCACGAGATTATGAAATTGCTCGTCGAGCTCAATCGAACCCGTAACATTACCATCGTGCTTGTCACTCATGAGGAAGATATCGCGGCCTATGCGCACCGGCAGATCAGGTTCAGGGATGGGCATATTGCCTCGGATGCCGCCACTTCAAAGGGTGCGGCGTAATGTTTTGGACCACGCTGCAGCTTGCGTTCCGTGAATTGAGAGCAAATCTGCTGCGCTCGTTGCTGACGACGCTTGGCATTATCGTCGGCGTTGCCGCAGTGGTTACAGTTGTGACGTTGGGACAGGGGCTGACACTCAAAGTCACCGCCGATATTGCGTCGATGGGGCGTAATTTGCTTTTCGTTTTGCCTTTCACGCCGCAGCGCGCCGGGCCCTCCACCCCACAGACGCCCTTTAAGGTCGATGATGCGATTGCGATCGGGCGTGAAATCCAGAGCGTTGCCGCGGTTGCGCCGTCGACGGTCCGCCAGACCCAAGCCGTCTATGGGTCGAACAATTGGTTTGTGGCGGTGAATGGAACCACGAACCCCTATTTGATTGTGCGTGACTGGCCGATCGCACTGGGGCGCCAGTTCAGTGAAAGCGAAGAACGTGGAGGCCGCACGGTCTGCATTTTGGGCGAGACGCCGCGCAAAGAGCTGTTTGGACACCAAACGCCTTTGGGGGCCTCCATTCGGTTGGGTCAAACGACGTCGTGCGAAGTGATCGGTGTTTTGGCGATGAAGGGGCAGTCCACTTTTGGCCAGGATCAAGACGACATTATCCTGATGCCGATCAATGCCGTGCAGCGCCGCATGACCGGCAACGATGATGTGCAGCAAATCTGGCTTTCAGCGACGACGGCTGAGCGTGTGAAACCCGTGCAATACTCGCTGGCCGGATTGATGCGGGAACGCCGCAGGATCCGTCCCGGCGAGCAGGACAATTTTCTCATTCGCGATTTGCAGTCGGTGGCGACGCTGGTGCAATCAACGACCGCATTGTTGACGGCAGGACTCTCGGCGGTTGCTGCCATAAGCCTGCTGGTCGGCGGGATTGGCATTATGAACATTATGCTGGTGTCGGTGACGGAGCGGACGCGTGAGATCGGCATTCGCCTGGCGATTGGTGCCCTGGAGCGCGATGTGTTGCTGCAGTTTCTGATCGAAGCTGTGCTGTTGTCGTGTTTGGGCGGGCTAATCGGCGCGGCGCTTGGCCTTGCGGGTTCTGCCGCCATTGCCTACGCGATCGGTGTGCCGTTCGTATTCAGTCCGTGGGTTGTTGTGGTGGCGTTCGCCTTCTCGGCCGCCGTCGGGATTGTATTCGGATTCTTTCCGGCACGCAGAGCAGCCAGCCTCGATCCGATCGAAGCGCTGCGGTACGAGTAGGGCTGGCGCGCGCCGACTGGGTCACCGGGACAAGCCCGGTGATGACGAATGGAACCATGGTACCGCGATTTACGGATGTGCGGGTGGGGCCGGAGGTGCAGGGACAGGGACTGGTGTCAGGACCTTGACGCTGCCGCGGCCACTGATGTCCTGGCGCAAATTGCCCGAGTAGGATCCGATCGTCACGTTGCCAGAGCCCATGATATCGACACTGGGGTTCATGGCGTGGCCCTTGAACATCACGTCACCGGAACCTGCGATCTCGATGTCAAACGTGGTGGCTTCGCCGCTCTCAACCAGCACATCGCCTGAGCCAGCGATTTCGACGTTGATTGGTCCGTTGACGCTGGCGGCGCGGATGTTTCCGGCACCGGCGATTTGGGCGCTAAGGCCACCTGAAAGCGGCCCAACAATGACTTCGCCGCTGCCGACAATTTCGACCTGCGCAGCTGCCGCAGAAACTGCTTCGACGTGGCCTGAGCCAGCGATTTCAAGATCGAGGTTTTCCTTGACGACACCCAGCGAGATTTTTCCGCCCCCGGCGATGGCCAGTTTGGCGCTTTGTACCCGGCCAAAGCGCGCCGAAAGGGTATGCGCCTCAAGATGGAGCGGCGCGTCGAGGTCACCGGCGAGGATGGAGCCGGACATGTCTTCCATGTCGTAAGGGGTGCCGGACGGGGCCGAGATTCTGATTTTGAGGTCCTGGGCCTTGCGGTCGCGGGACCACATGTTGAACAGGTTCCATGGGAACCAGGCGTCGTCTTCGTCCTTGTCCAGCCGAACAAAGACTTCATCGCCGACGATGCGCACCTGAAGCTCTTTCATGGTGTCAGCAACACCGCTGGCCTGGACGCGGATGGGTCCTGCCGGCGAGGTGATCAATTCGACCTGGGCTACCACCTTGTCGAGGTGCACGCGGCGCCCAGAAAAGGTCTTGTCGAGGGGGCCGCTGGCGCCCGCGGGCGCCGACGCACTGAGGCTGGTTAAACTTGCAAGGCTTGCGAGAGCTTGCATTTCAAAGCCGCCAAATGCCGGTCGTAACTGGCTCAGGGTCACGAGACCCGCAAGGCCTGCAGCCACGCCGACGACGCCGAGTTTAACTAACATGCTCATCGACCAGTTCCTGTCAGTGTTGCTGGGGTGCTGTTGCCCGATAAGGCGTCACTGGCCAATGCTGCCGGTTGCGGCGCCTTGAGGTCTGCAAAGATGATCATTCCCGATAAGCCGATCAGGCCCAAGGCTGAGGCTACGGTCAGGGCGGTGGCCAATGCCACTTTGGCGAAAGCGCTTGTCATATCTCCGCTCCATAGCGAATTAGATGATACTGTGAAGTCTATACTAGATGAAGCAACCAAGTTCAAGAGGCTGTAATTAAAATTTTAATGCCGTGTCCTCGATGTCAGGGGACGAGGCGGTAGCCGCCGCTTTCGGTGACTAAAAGCTTGGCGTGGGCGGGATCTTGTTCGATTTTTTGGCGCAGACGGTAGATGTGGGTCTCGAGGGTGTGGGTGGTAACGGCGGGGTTGTAGCCCCAAACTTCGTGCAAAAGGATGTCGCGGCCGACGACTTTGTCGCCAGAGCGGAAGAGAAACTTGAGTATTGAGGTCTCTTTTTCGGTGAGGCGGACTTTGATGTTGTTGGCGCCGGTAAGGAGCTTTGCCGAGGGACGGAAAGAGTACTGGCCGATCTTGAACACGGCGTCTTCGCTTTGGGCGTGGCTGCGCAAATGGGCGCGGATGCGCGCCAGAAGCACGTTGAATCTGAAGGGTTTCGTCAAGTAGTCGTTGGCACCGGCGTCAAGGCCCAGGATCTGGTCGGCCTCGCCGTCTTGTCCGGTTAACATGATGATGGGGCAGCGGACGTTGGC
>VFKO01000505.1 GCA_009885515.1 Rhodobiaceae bacterium
CGCATGATCCTTTGATCGAACCGGACGAGTGGGCGGCGTTGCTTGCTGCGGCCGAGAATGCGCTTGCTCAAAAGCCAGCGCGCTCGATCATCGTGCGCGGAGAACCCAAAGTCGGCAAGTCGGCATTTCTGCAAATCCTCGGCAACCGGTTGATCAAAAAAGGCTGGACGATTTTTGAGGCAGGTGGTCCCGAGTTGCAGGCGGGGCAGACTTACATCGGCCAGCTTGAAGAACGCGTGCGGCGACTGGTGATCGAGGCGGCGACAGATAAACGTATCGTCTGGTACGTGCCAGATATTTTGCAGATTGCCGTCAGCGGTACACATTCGGGACAGACGGCCAGCATTCTCGATCAGGTCTTGCCCGCCCTCAACGCGGGGCGGCTGGTTATATTGAGTGAGGCGACGCCCACGCAAGTGACCCAACTTGTGCAAGTGCGGCCCAATCTGAAAGGCGTGTTTGAGGTGGCCCCTCTTGTGGCGTTGCCGGAAGAACGCACACTGGAGCTGGTGAAAACCTACGTACAAAGACTGGCGTCGCGGACGACGACGAAGTTCGCACCCGAGGCCGCTCCGTTGGCGTTGCAGCTGGCGCGCCAGTATCTGAGCACATCGCAATTGCCGGGCGTCGTCTTTGATTTGATGAAGCTTGCCTATAATCGCTGCGTCGCTGAGGGCACCAAGATCGTTTCGCCGGGCGATGTCTTGACGGCGCTGTCGCAAACGACGGGCTTGCCAGTTGCCATCCTGGACGCGAGCGAGAAAGTCGAGCTGGGCTTTGTGCGGAAGTTCTTCGGCGAACGGGTGATCGGTCAGAACGAGGCGGTACAGGCGATTGTCGACCGGATTGCCATGCTCAAAGCGGGCTTGACCGATCCGGAGAAACCGATTGGCGTATTCCTGTTTGCGGGCCCGACAGGCACCGGCAAGACCGAACTTGCCAAGACGCTGGCGGATTATTTGTTCGGCTCGAGCGAGCGGATGATCCGGCTTGATATGAGCGAGTTCAAGAACCAGGACTCACTGGGCAAGATTATCGGCGAAGCGGGATCAGGCGGGGTACATACCGACTCGCTGATCAACCGCGTGCGCAAGCAGCCGTTTTCAGTGGTGCTGCTGGACGAGTTCGAAAAGGCGCACACGAATGTGTGGGATCTGTTCCTGCAGGTTTTCGACGACGGGCGGCTGAGCGACGCGCATGGCAATGCCGCCGACTTCAGGCACTGCATTATTATCCTGACCTCCAATCTTGGTGCGACGGCGCACCAAAGTTCCGGCCTGGGATTTGGCGCGCGGCCGGATGAATTTTCGTCCGAGCAAATCCTGCGTTCGATCGCGCAGGCGTTCCGCCCCGAGTTCGTCAACCGGCTGGACAAGGTGATCGTGTTCCAGCCGCTCAAGCGCGAATTGATGCGCGAAATCCTGCAAAAGGAACTGCGCGCGGTGCTGGAGCGCCGCGGTTTGCGCAATCGCGAATGGGCGGTGGAGTGGGAAAG
>VFKO01000115.1 GCA_009885515.1 Rhodobiaceae bacterium
GTTCGAGCACGTTGCATTTGGCGCTGCTGCCGCGCCCGATGAAGCGGCAATCGAGCGCCGTATTGGCGGCGGTGGGTTTGGCCAGTTCTCTCGACCACGCGACGGCGCTATCGATTTGGGCGATGACATACTGGCGGCAGGCGATCAGGGATGCTTGCGCGGCGGCATGGGTTTGGGCGTAGGAGTCCGGCCCTGCGAGAAAGTCACCGCCATCGCAGTGCGAAGGGGCATTGGCGAGCAAGCCTCTGCCCGATTGGTCGGGAGCACCGACGGCGCCGGGATCTTCGCCTTTGCCGGCGAGCATATCTGTCGTGACCGGACCCAGATCCTTGACCGCCGCGCGGGTGATTTTCTCGTGCTCCGAGCCGAGATTGTGCGTGTCAGGCTTGGTACCGAAGGCGTGGACACTGGTCGACAGTGTGCAACACAGAACAAAGAAGCAAATAACTCGCAACATTTCTTGGGCCCAATTTTTGATACTTTCATGGATTGGCGGCACCCGCCTGCGCCATCACCAAGTATCGGTCGGAGATTCAGCCACAGCGCTTATCACGAGGTCATGAGACAACGCGACAGCAATTTGACCTTAGTCTATGGTTTGAGGCAATGGAGGTGAAAAATGTGGCTACGGTGGCTGATGCTGGTTCCCACTTTATTGGGTTTCATTGGCGTGGCGGCTTGGATGTATTTTGTATACGAACCACTGCCAGACCCCGAATTGGCCTGTCATTACGGCGCCTACGATCTTGACGACGGGCGCGTTGTGACGATTTCGCCATCGAGCGGTCGACAGACATTGCGCATGGTTTACATGAATGGCTTGACCGAACATCTCAAACCCATCGTCTTCGACGCGCAAGGCGCGCCGAGTGTATTTTCACGATCGCTTGGATGGAGCGATAACGCATTTGTCGGCGATCAAGTTGCATTTGGTTCTTGCAAAGACGGCGTGATCGAGCTGCTGACTCACGAGCCAGAAGTTACGGCCGGACGCCGCCGCACGTTCGATATCACCGGCGTTCAATTCGAGAGTCATGGTTTGAAACTCAGCGGCCGCTTGGTCATGCCGCGATTGGAAGGCGCGATACCGGTTGCCGTGCTCGTGCATGGGTCGGAGCGAGACTCCGCGGTTATGTTCAATCGGTTGCAGTATTTGCTGCCGGCGAACGGGATCGGTGTGTTTGTTTACGACAAACGCGGGACCGGAAAATCCGAAGGCAGTTACACCCAAAACTTTCATTTGCTCTCCGACGATGCAGCGACGGCGCTCAAGAAGGCGCGCGAGATGGCGGGGCCGCTCGCGAGCGAAGTCGGGCTTGAAGGCGGCAGTCAGGCGGGTTGGATTATTCCGCTGGCGGCTGGAAAGGCGAAGGCGGATTTTGCTCTGGTTGGGTATGGGCTTGCCGAAAGTCCTCTGGCCGAGGATCGCGAAGAGGTGTTTGACGATTTGCGCACGGCCGGTTACGGCGAGGATGTGATCGCGAAGGTGCGCGAGATCACGGATGCGACTGGGCGGGTGATGGCGTCGAATTTCAAAGACGGGTTCGACGAACTGGACGCGGTGCGGGCGCAGTACGGCAAAGAACCTTGGTTCGCGAAGATCAAAGGAGAGTTTACTGGCGACTTCCTGAATACCTCCAACTGGCTCATCAGGCTATTGGGGCCATGGTTCGATGTCGGAACGTCATGGGTCTACGATCCGTTGCCCGCGCTGCAGGCCTATCAAGGTCCTCATCTATGGATTTTAGCGGGGCGCGACAGTTCGGCGCCTTCGGCCAACACGCTGCGAATTCTGCGCGAGGTGCAAAAGACGCATGCGAATTTGGATATCGTGATGTTCCCCACCGCCGATCACGGCATTACCGAGTTCGAAATGAAAAATGGTAACCGCGTCGGCACGCGTTTTTCGGAAGGATATTTCCAATTGTTGGTCGATTGGATTTTGTTCAAAGACGCGAAGGTAAAGGTGCAGGGTCCAATCGTCTACGACGGCAACGCGGTTGCGGCACCTGCGCTCCCTTAGGCGTTACTTTCGCTCGAGCGATGTCATCATCTCGACGCCTTCGGGGTCCTGGTGCGTCAGGACTTCGGCTTCGGGAAAGGCCGCTTTGATTGCGTCTTCGACTTCGTCGGAGACGCGGTGGGCCTCGACCAGCGTCATCTGGGCGGGCAATTCGAGGTGCATTTGAATGAACGAGCGGTGGCCGGCGCGGCGCGTGCGCAGGTCGTGCAGGCTGACGACGGCCTTGTGCTGGGCCACGATGTCCTTGATGCGCTGACGATCAATGTCGTCGAATTCGTGGTCCATGAGTTCGTCGAATGAGCCACGCAGAATGTTGAAAGCCCCCCACCCTATGGTTACGGCGATCGCAAGGCCGATGAGCGGGTCGGCAAGCGTCCAGCCCCAAAGGCCCGCAAGAACGAAAGCCGCAACGACGCCGAGATTTGTGAAAATGTCGGTTAAGTAATGCAGTTGATCGGCACCGATGGCGAGCGAGCGCGTGCGGGCGATGACGTGCCGCTGAAACGCGACGAGAGCGACAGTGAGGGCAAGCGAGATACCCATGACGAACAGGCCGGTCGCGGACTGCTCAACGGCCTGCGGTGCGACGAGGCGTTCCAGCGATTGAAACAAAAGGAATGCCGCTGATCCGCCGATGAAGGCCGCCTGCCCCAAGCCCGCCAGCGCTTCAGCTTTGCCGTGGCCGAAGCGATGCTCTTCGTCGGCGGGGGTCAAGGCGTGGCGGACGGCGAAGAGGTTCAATCCGGAGGCAACCAAATCCAGTGTCGAGTCGACTAGGGATGCCAGCATCGCGACCGAGCCTGTCGCAATCCAGGCCCAGATTTTGACGGCGATCAGAATCGCTGCGACCGCGACAGCCGCATAGGTCGCCAGGCGCTTGAGGCGTTCTGCATCGGGGGCAGACGTGGAGCGGAGGAGTGTGCCGGTGCTGCTCATGGAAAAAGCCGCTCGTTGTGCCACGGACCAGTGAGCGTGGCTCGACGGTAGACAAGCCGGTCGTGGAGACGGAACGGACGGTCGCGCCAGAACTCGATTTCCAGCGGCACGAGGCGAAAGCCCGACCAGTGTACCGGACGCGGGACTTTGCTCAGGGCATATTTTACGGCGAAAATGGCGACTTCTTTCTCGAGCTCAAAGCGTCCTTTGAGGGGGCGGGACTGGCGCGATGCCCAGGCGCCGATCTGGCTGTCCTTGGGGCGAGAGGCAAAATAGGCTTCAGCTTCGGCGGGGGTGACCTGATCAACGGTTCCGCGGACGCGAATTTGCCGGCGAATCGATTTCCAATGGAAGCAGAGCGCCGCCTTTTGCGCGCTCAACAATTCGACGCCTTTTGCACTTTCGAAGTTGGTGTAAAAGACAAAGCCGGCAGGATCGACGCCCTTTAGCAGCACCATGCGCACGTTCGGCATGCCGATGGCATCGACGGTCGCCAGTGCCATTGCGGTGGGGTCATTAGGCTCTTTTGCTCCGGCAAGCGTGAGCCATTCGCCAAATTGCGCGAATGGATCGTCGCTTGCTGCCATTTCGGACGAGCCGTCCCCTAACTTCTTGTCATCTTGCATGCGATTGGCGCTGCGCTGTGGCGGGTTGGTCAAGTATATAGAGGACTGAGTTGCGGCGCGCAGGGTTTGTTCGCCGCAGGCTTTTGATTGCACTTGAGAGCTGCTTGCAAGTCCATGAGTTTCAAATTGCGCCATTTTCTTGTCTTGGCTGCGGCTGTTTTGGTCAGCGGCTGCGCAACCAACATTCTGGCCGAAAGGGCGTCGCGCTTCGATCAGGGCGTTGCGGCCTATGACGCGGGTGATTATCCAACCGCCTACCGTATCTGGGATGGGCTGGCGAAGGAAAACGATCTGGCGGCGATGCGCAACGTGGCGCAACTCTTACGACAGGGCAAAGGCGTTGCGAAAGATACCAAGCAGGCCTTCAAGCTTTACCAGGAAGCCGCCGACAAAGGCCTCGTCACCGCGATGGCTAATGTCGGGGACATGTACATGACTGGTGAAGGGGTTGAGAAAAACCTCGAAGCGGCGGCGGCTTGGTATGCACGTGCGGCGACGGCCGGGCTGTCGTTGGCACAGTGGAAGCTTGCGGATATGTACGAAAACGGCTTGGGTGTTCAAAAAGATCCCGCCCGTTCCCGCGCGCTGCTGGAACGCGCCGCGCGCAACGGCTATACGCCCGCGCAAGCCAAACTGAAAGCGATGGGCGTGACGTTGAGCGAAAGCGGCGAAGTCATGGTGCCACCAGCCCCTGCCCAACCCGAGAATTCCAACGCCGCTTACCAGGGCGGCGGACAGTCCAATTTCTTTGACCGGCTGATCGGTGGCGGAACGCCCGCGGTCGCTACTGCAAATCCTGGCTCTGCGCGGATGGCACCAGGCGATCCGATTTCACCCGATGTTGTTTCCAAGATGCAGCAAGCTGACCTCACAGCCGTGTATGCGGGAGTTGCGGCCTATTCCTCAGGCGACAAAAAAAATGCGCTCAATATCTGGCATGGCGCGGCGGTGCGCGGCGTTGCCGAGGCGCAGCTTCGAGTTGGTCTCCTGTTTGAACGCGGAGAAGGTGCGCCCCTTGATGCGATTGAGGCCTATCGCTGGCTGCGGCACGCGGCGGCGCAAGGGCATGCGCAAGCCATTGCCGAGCTTGCGCGTGTTTCCGCCAAACTAGCCCCGGCGGAGAGGGCGATTGCGGAGTCCATGGTGCGTGAGCCGCTAGCGAAGGCCAAGAAGCCCAATTAACCTATTGAAGTTGTTTTGAATTTGCCTAATCGGTGCGCTCCGTAGTATGTGTAGTTGCGGGCGGCGTATATTTCGTGAAATCGTCAACGGTGTGACGGGCGGGGTGGCCCCCTCAAACGCATGAGCGTGATTGCGAATGTATGACCCCTATTCAGTTCTTGGACTCGCGCGGACCGCGGCCGAAGATGAGGTCAAGCGCGCCTTTCGTGCACTCGCGAAACGCTTCCATCCGGATACGCCAGAAGGTGCGGCCGACAAGGGTCGGCGCTTTAAGGATCTCTCGATTGCCTATGAAATTTTGGGCGATACGAAAAAGCGGCGCGCCTATGATCGCGGCGAAATCGATGCGCACGGCAATCCGCGCGCCGGTTATGTGCAGCGGCCGGATATCGAGCCGGAACGCGAACCCGACAACGAACCCCTCTACGACCTTAACCCCTCCTCCTTTGCGGAGACAAAATCCAGGAGCGGACAGAACGGCGCGGCACCACCCAACGGCGAACGCGCAAGCTCGGCTTTCCGCAGCGCATTTGAGCGCGCGTTTGGCGGCAGCGCCAGCCCGCCTCCGCCCAAAAACAATAACCGTGTCGAAGACTTGTTCTCGGAGTTTTTCGGCGATCGCTCTTCAGGCGGCAAGCGCCAGAACCACGGCAAAGGTGTCGACAATCAGTATGACCTGATCATTACCTTCGAGGAATCGGCGCTGGGTGGAACGCGGCGGGTGAAGCTTCCAGGCGGCAAGCGCTTTGACGTGAAAATTCCGATCGGCGTGCGCGAGGGCCAATCGATCAGGCTGCGCGGGCTTGGTGAAGCGGCCGTGTCCAACACCCAATCGGGCGATGCCTTGATTACGATTTTGATCGAACCGCACCCCTATTTCAGGCGCGAAGGCCACGATATTCATCTGGAACTGCCCATCACGCTGAACGAAGCGCTGCACGGGGCCAAGGTCAAGGTACCAACGCTGCAAGGGCCGGTGACGATGGTCATCCCGGCGGGAGCCAATGCGGGGCAGACATTCCGGTTGAAAGGCAAAGGCATTCCCTCTCACACCGTGCATGCAGCCGGCGATGAACTGGTGACCCTGCAGATCGTGCTGCCCGAAGCGGCGGACCAGAATTTGAGCGAGATTGTCAAACGCTGGGAAGCAGCCCA
>VFKO01000037.1 GCA_009885515.1 Rhodobiaceae bacterium
ACAACGTGTTGGCTAGAGGCACCATGATGGCGATGGCGATGGCTGCAAGTGCGAGGCCTTTGCTGCCCAACACGGCAGCGATCGCGCCAAGGGCGACATAGCTGTTCCAGCGCACGGCGCCTTGAAAGAGGCTGGTGAAGGCGGGTCCGTCAAGCTTGAGCATGTTTCGAAAGGGATAAACGATGGTAGCCATGACGATCATCGCGGCCGACAGCAACAGTGCCAGGCGGCCGATGGGTTCATTGCTGAAATCCGCGAAAGCGATGGCGCCGAAAAGGAAGCAGGGGAACAGGACGAAATAGGTGAGGCGTTCGACGGCGCGCCAGACGTCGTCCGCCATGAGCTGTAGCCGGCGCAGCACGGCGCCGATGGCGATGATTGCGAAAACCGGGATGAGGGCGGAAAGGACGTCGATCATCGGCGCTCCGCCGATATTTCTTCCAGCGACTTGTTTGCGGTTTCGGGCAGGAACCAAATTGCGATCAACGATAGGGGCGTCAAAAGGCTGAGTACGGCGATTGAGGTTCCGTGCGATCCCCAATGTTCATATAGTTCTGCTTCGAGCAAAAGCCCGATGCCTCCTGCCACCAGCCAAAAGAACAGCCGCAGAGCCGAGGCGAGGGAGCGATGAGACGTGGGGAATAGTTCGGCAGCAAGACCGGCGATCAAGATGTCGGCGGCAAGATAGGCGAACAATCCGGTTGTCCAAAACAAAATGAGCCACGGTCCTATCGCCCAAGTATAAAATGAAGCGAAGCTTACCGCCGAGGCGACGATCATGGCCGCGAGCACGGTGCGGCGGCCAATCCTGTCGCTGAGAGTGCCCGCGACGATATTGCCGAGCATGGCGATGGCGCCGGCTGCGATCACAAGGACTGAGACCTGTCCGGGCAACCAGCCGTGGGTTGATTGCAGGTGCTTGGAGAGAAAGATGACGCTTGAGGCCATGCCAAAGGCGTAGGGCATGGCGATCGCCGCCAGAAGCGTCATTCGGCCGGGGTAGTTCGTGATCAGGCTTGTGAACGGATGCGGCGCGTGCCCTGATTTTTTTTGATCCTCAAAGCGCTTTGTTTCCTTCAGTTTTCGTCTGGCCCAGAGCAACCAAAGCAACGGAATGGCGCCCAGAAAATAAATGGCACGCCACCCGAACGGCAGCAGATTCACAAAGCCAAAAACAAGGGCAGCAAAGCCGGCGCCGAATGAAGCCAGCGCGCCCAATTGACCGATCGCCCAGCCGCGCGTGCGCTCGGAGAATTCTTCCGCGATGACGACCACGCAGAGCAATTCTTCCGTGTAAGCGAATACACGTGCTAAGGTTTGAGCGGCGATGAATTCGGGAAGGCTTTGGGCAAACGCGGTCCAAATCGTGCAGGCCGTTGCTCCAGCCAGCGTGATCAGCAGCAACGAGCGCCGTCCGATGCGGTCGGCGAGATAGGACAAGAAAATGGCTGGGATCATGCCCAGCCTAAAGATGAAGATGATGCGGCCGACGTCGGCTTCCGGGATGTTGAAGCTCTTTTGGATCTGGGGAAGCGCCAGTCCGTAGATGTTGAGATCGTAACTGGCGATAAAGATCGCGGTGCCGACCAGCAGCAGGAGCTTCTTGTGTTCGTCGGGTACGGGTTCGGGCGGGCGGGTATAAATTCGCCGGAGCATGCGCCCAAACTGTTTGCCTGTGCTCATGGGCGGACCTGCAGCCTGGAATCCAAAACCCCTTGCAGGATGAAGGCTGCGGCCATCTTGTCGACGACGGCTTTGCGCCTGGCGCGCGACATGTCGGCGTCAATGAGCGTGCGGGTGACGGCGGCTGTCGAGAGGCGTTCGTCCCAGAGCAGGATCGGCATGGCGCGATGAGCGTCGAAGTTGCGAGCAAAGGCACGGGCGGATTGCGCCGAAGGTCCTTCGCTGCCGTCCATGTTGAGAGGCAGGCCGATGACGAGGCCTCCGACGCCGTGTTTGACGATCAACGCGACCAGGATTTTGGCATCGGCCGAGAATTTTGTCCTTGGCAACGTCTGTAGCGGAGACGCCACAGTCCGTAATATGTCCGAAAGCGCTATGCCGATGGTCTTTTCGCCGAGATCAAGGCCAAAGAGACGTTCTCCGGGCTTTAGTGCCTCAGCCATTTCGGCGGGGGTTTTGACTATCACGCCGTTCTCACGCTCGCTCCTTGCAACGGTTCAACGAGGTTGGTAGCAAAGCCCCCGTTCCACCACAAGAAATTGATCTCCAAGAGCTCCATATGTCCGTCGATAAAGACACTGTCAGGCGCGTGGCCAAGCTGGCGCGTATTGCTTTCCCCGAAGAGCGGCTCGAGCCGATGGCGGGCGAGCTGAACCGGCTTTTGGCTTGGGTCGAGCAATTGAACGAGGTCGACACAGCGAGCGTCGAGCCGATGACCAGCGTGGTTCAGATGCGGCTCAAGATGCGCGAGGATGTGGTGTTGGACGGCGGCCAGGCCGAGGCAGTGACCAAGAACGCGCCGTTGGGCGAGGATCATTATTTCGCCGTGCCCAAGGTGGTCGAATGAGCGATCTCACGGGACTGACCATCGCCGAAGCGCGCGACGGTTTGCGCAAGAAGGCGTTTTCGGCGCGGGAACTGACCGAGGCGCATATCAAGGCGATCGAAAAGGCGCGGGCGCTGAATGCGTTCGTCACCGAGACGCCGGAGATGGCGCGTGCGGGTGCGGCCGAAAGCGACAAGCGCATTGTAGCCGGGTCGGCGCGACCGCTCGAGGGCATTCCGCTCGGCATCAAGGATTTGTTCTGCACCAAGGGCGTGCTGACGACCGCCGGTTCGCACATTCTCGACGGCTTCAAG
>VFKO01000248.1 GCA_009885515.1 Rhodobiaceae bacterium
CCCCCGAAAGCTGGGGCCGCCGCAGCTACAACATTGTCCGCTGGCGCGAAATGAAAGCCGGCGGCCACTTCGCGGCGATGGAAGAACCGAAAGCCTTCGCTGACGACGTACGGGATTTTTTCCGTGAAATGAAATGCTAAGCCAACCCCACACGCCCCATCGCCAAGTACTTGTCCCACCGCGTCTTGCGCAGCATGTCAGCGGGCATACCTTCAAGTTCTGCCAGCGCCAAGTCGATCGCATCGCCCGTATCTTCCATCGCTTGGACGCGGCCCCGATGCGCGCCGCCTACGGGCTCGGGAATAATGGAATCGATAACGCGCAGCTGAAACAGATCCTGCGCGGTAATCTTCATCGCTGCCGCCGCTTCCTGAGCTTTGGCCGACGACTTCCACAAAATCGAAGAACACCCTTCGGGAGAAATGACTGAAAAAATCGAATGCTCAAGCATGATCACCCGGTCGCCGACCGCAATGGCGATGGCCCCGCCCGACATCCCTTCACCGATCACGACCGAAACCAGCGGCACGCCCAACGTCAGACACCTTTCCGTTCCGCGCGCAATGGCCTCGCCCTGTCCGCGCTCTTCCGCGCTGAGGCCCGGATAAGCGCCCGACGTATCGACAAGCGTAATCACCGGCAGATTGAATCGCTCGGCCATCGTCATCAACCGTACCGCTTTGCGGTACCCGTCCGGCATCGCCATGCCAAAATTGTGGTGCAACCGCGACTTTGTATCGTTACCTTTCTCATGACCGATGACCATGACCGAACGTCCGCGAAATGATCCCAAGCCACCCAGAATCGCCTTGTCGTCGGCAAACGAACGATCTCCAGCGAGGGGAGTGAAATCTTGAATCAGCGCGTGGACATAGTCCAGGAAATGCGGGCGTTCCGGGTGCCGTGCGACCTGCGTTTTTTGCCACGGCGTCAGCCTCGTATACAAATCGCGCAACAAATGACCGGCTTTGTCCTCGAGTTTGGAAACTTCGTCTTCGATGGAAACGGCCTCACCCTGCGCCGCAACCCGGCGCAGCTCTTCGATCTTGCCTTCGATGTCGGCGATGGGTTTTTCGAAGTCGAGATAGGTCGTCATGCACTGCCGCCTCCGCCCCGGTTCTGTAAGGGCCACACATCAGCGGACCAGTGCCCGAAGAGGCCGGCAGTTGTCAACATTCGCGATCTGTCACATTCACCCAGTCTGGTACGTCTTACCCAGTGAGGAGCGGGAAATGCCCATGAAAATATTGACATACGTGTTGGCAGCGGCGGTGGCAGGCAATGGCTTTTTTATGTTCATAGACCCGCCCGCTTGGTACGGAGCCGTGCCGGGCGTGTCTGACACCGGCCCTCTTAACCTTCATTTCGTGCGCGATATAGGCATTGCTTTCATCACGGCGGGTGTCGCGTTGGCGTGGAGCGAACTCGGCGCTGGATGGCGGGCAAGCGCGCTCGCCGCCATGTTTATCGGGGGACACTCGGCTCTTCACATGAGCGAGACAGTCCTTGGGCATCACCAAGACGTGCTCTTGAACGAGATCGTTGCCGTGCATCTGCCAGCCGTGCTGGCGATTGTGATTTCTATTGTGCAAAGACGGGCAAAGGCCTGAAGGAGATAGATATGTTTGGCGCCCTTATGACTTATACCAGGTCGCCTAGACATTGACACACGCCCACTGTCGGGTTGCGATTGATCGGATGCGGTCTGGATCGTTGACCAGGAAGCGCCAGGCGCTTTGGCAGGCG
>VFKO01000249.1 GCA_009885515.1 Rhodobiaceae bacterium
CAGTGCCTTCGATCGGGCGTGGATTTTCTGCACCGGTCAAATTCGAAACAGGGTTGAGTTCTGAAGACCGCGCCTTTCTGATGGCCAAGGACTCCGATCCGTTCAACCGTTGGGAATCTGGTCAGAAGTTTGCGACCGAGCTCTTGGTGCGCATGTCGCAAGACGCCAGCGCCGGACGCGCGCCAAAAGTTGATCAGCTGTTCGTCGATGCTTTTGGTGAAGTGTTGCGCGACGCGCGCAAAGACCCTGCGTTTACGGCACTAGCAACCCAGCTGCCGGCGGAAATGGAACTGGCGCAGGTGATTGACAATGCGGATCCTGAGGCCATTCATACGGCCCGTGAAACGCTGCGCCAAGCGTTGGCGACAGCGCACAAGGCGCTTCTGCGTGATCTTTATCAGTCGCTCAACAGCAATGAGCTTTATTCGCCGGATGCGGTCCCTTCAGGGCGCCGGGCCTTGCGCAATATGTGTTTGCGCTATCTGACGGCTCATGACACCGGCGAGACGCGGGCGATGGCGTTTGAGCATTTCCGTTCCAGCAACAATATGACCGACAAAATCGGCGGGCTTGCGCCGCTGGTCGACATGAACGGCGACGAGCGCAACCTGGCGCTGCAACAGTTCTATGAACACTCGAAAGCCAATCCGCTGGTGATCGACAAATGGATGGGCCTGCAGGCGTCGTCTTGCCGCGGTGACACGCTTGAACAGGTGAATGCCCTGACGAAACATCCTGCGTTCAACATCGAGAATCCGAACCGGGTGCGGTCGCTGATCGGGCCGTTCGTGATGAACAATCAACTGCGCTTTCATGCGCCTGATGGCAGTGGCTACCGGTTTCTGGCGGACTATGTTTTGAAGCTTGACGGGCTCAATCCCCAGGTGGCTGCGCGCTTGTGTGGGGCGTTTGAGACATGGCGGCGATTCGACAACAAGCGCCAAACGCTCATGCGGGATCAACTTATGCGCATTAACAAGGCCAATGGTCTGTCGCGTAATGTGCTTGAAATCACCGAAAAGACTCTTGGCTAGAGTCGATTAGCGCGACACTTGTGCCACCATGTGTTGCAGAATGCAGCCAGAGGGGGTGACAAGTCGTCGACGCCCGACATAATCGCCCGGGGATGTGATTCGAGTCTGGGCGTTAAAAAACTATGGCCGTTGCCACTCAGACAGTCGCCGGTGCGTCGAAGAAGACAGTGTTCGACGCACGGGTCAGACTGGGTTCAAGAAATAGAACAACGTTCTGGATCGTGCTGGGAACACTGGCGACGGTGCTTTCTGTTGCCGCGGCTGCCGCCATTCAGATCCGTAAGGACCATGTGTTGGCCCTGGAGCAGATCGAGCGCGAGGCCAAAGTGTTCGTGGCGGTTTCCGGCGTTGTCGTGGGGAGTGCGCTGGACCGGGCACAAGAAACACTTGTGCGGGTGATCGCGGCAGCGCCGGGCACAATGGCCCTCAGCGCGGACCCGGCGATCATCAACGTCATTGCTACCGACCTGAACGGTAATGTGTACTGGGATCGCAACGGTGTT
This sequence comes from Rhodobiaceae bacterium, assembly GCA_009885515.1. Classification (GTDB taxonomy): domain Bacteria; phylum Pseudomonadota; class Alphaproteobacteria; order Micropepsales; family Micropepsaceae; genus SZUA-430. Next base: position 1,538 of record VFKO01000249.1, read on the forward strand.
CCAGGTGAGCCGCGTCAACTTAAAGACACCGCGCTGCTGCAGCGCCTCATGGCCGCGCAGGAGGGCACGCGCTTCATCGCCGGAAAATTCACCGACAATGAATTCGGCAAGAGCCCTCTGGCGCTGGCGATACGGGGGCGAACGTCGCCGCAACAGCTATATGTCGCGCTGATCGATCCGGCCTATTTGACCCGCATGCTGGAAAACCTTCAGGGCAGCCGCAGAGGCAGCCTGGTTATCACGGACGGACATTCACGCACAATTGCGGGGACGGCGGTCGACCCGGCGCTGCTGAGCGTGTCGATCAGCTCGCTGCCGGCCAGTATCAGCACAAGTCCCACATTGCGCTACATCCCTGGCAACGGCGCCAATTTTCTGGCGGCGGCCCGGCTGATCCCCGGATATGATTTGCGTCTGGTGTCAATGGCCCGCGCGTCGGATGCGCTGTCGAGCTGGTACGACTCGATGCCGCTCTATTCGATCATGGTGTTTGGTCCAAGCCTTCTGGGCGCCGCACTGGCATGGGCATTGCTCAATCAAATCGAGCAGACGTCGCGCTCGGACTCTGCGTTGCGCCGGACTGAAGAGCGGTTCGAGTTTGCCGTCAGCGGTGCCAAATGCGGCATCTGGGATTGGGATTTGAGCCAAAGACGCATGTATTGGTCGGGAGCCATGAACGCCCTGCTCGGCAGAGGCAAGCAGCCGCGAATTATGGCGCTGTCTGAAGTAGACAGCCTGGTTCATCCAGATGACCGTTCGATCGTGTCATCGATTGAAGCGGCAGCCAGAAGCGGCGCGCAGAGCTACGACGAGTCCTTCCGCGCGCAACATGCGGATGGTCACTGGGTGTGGATCCGGGCTAAGGGGCAGATGTACCGGACGATCCGCTCAGACAGCGCGAGGCTGTCGGGGATTGTCATTGATGTCTCGGACCAAAAAAGCGCTGATGAGCGGGTCTCGACGGCCGAGCGCGTGCTGCAGGCGGCTTTCGAGCATGCGGCGGAGGCCTTTGTACTTTGGGACAGGGACAACAGACTGTTGCTCTGCAACAAGCGTTTTCTGGAATTCTACGGGCTCGCAGATGCCAAGGTAGGCGCCGCACGTGCAACATTGATGGCCAGAGCGGTGTCGGCCGATCAATCTGTTGCCGGACAAAGCCCGGACCTCCTCGACTCGCGAGGTGCCACCGGCACGATTGACCTGCAACAGGCCGGCAATCGCTGGCTTCTGGTTAGCGAGCGGCGGGTTCTGGACGGCGCCAAGATCATGGTGGCGACCGACATCACGGCTTTGAAGCAACAGAAAGATGAGCTGCAGTCGTCGCGCAATTTGCTTGAGGCTCAAACTTTGAAACTGGGGGAGATCGCAACAACGCTGGAGGGCGAGAAAACCCGCGCCGAAGAAGGCAGCCGTTCGAAATCTGAATTCCTGGCCAATATGAGCCACGAATTGCGAACGCCGCTGAATGCGATCATCGGGTTCTCTGATGTGATGTTGAACGAAATGCTGGGGCCGATGCCGGGACGCTATGTCGAGTATGCAACCGACATCCATCGCAGCGGCCAGCATTTGCTGCATCTCATCGATGAAGTGCTGAACATGGCTCGCATCGAGTCGGGCGGACTTTCGCTGGAGTTGGAGTCTGTTGATATTGGGCTGCTCGTTGATGAGGTGGTCAAGTCGATTGAGCCAAAGGCGCAGGAGTCCAACCTTTCGCTGCGGTTGAACCTGGCCGTGACACCTCAGGTGCGCGCGGACAGGCGTGCCGTCAAGGACGTGCTTTCGAACCTGTTGTCCAACGCCGTCAAGTTCAATGCGCCGGGCGGGTTTATCACCGTTGAGACGCGCATTGACCGGGACTTCGTATCAGTGTGGATTCACGACACTGGAATTGGCATCGCCGAATCCAATTTGTCGCGCGTGGTCAAACCATTTGAACGGCTTGAGAAAGCTGCCAACAGTAACAAGCGCGGCGGCACCGGGTTAGGTCTTGCCGTATCGAATGCGCTGATTGAAATGCACGGAGGTAAACTGGTGCTCGAGAGCGAAGTTGGCGTTGGCACCAGCGTTTACTTCACGTTGCCGATCGCGAGCGCATGAACGGGTTGCCGCCTGCTCGCTGGACCAAGGCCATCGGTGAGAGAGAGGTTTTATTGGGGCGGGACACGGTGCAGCGGATGGCTGAAATGTACCTTGCCGAACTGGACGGCGTCATCGAGGCAATCATAGCGGCATTGCGTGAAGGTGACCTGGCGGCTACACGACGGGCCGCTCACCATTTGGGGGCCAATGCCGGATCGCTCGATTTTATGGACCTCGCCGATCTGGCACAGCAGATTGAAGTTTGCAGCCTGCGCGGCGAACAAGACGGTGCCATGCAAGCGCTGCAAACCAGCGTTCCGATTGCTCAGCGCAGCGCGTCGCAACTGCGAAACCATTATGGACTGGTATGAAAAAACGTATCCTCATCGTTGAAGACAATGCACTGGTGCGCGAAATGTACCGCAGCGCCCTGAAACCTCTGGGAGCGGAGTTGATAGAAACGCAACGGGGGTTGCTTGCGTCAGATATTGCCAGGCGTGAGCAGCCGTCGCTGGTTATTCTGGATCTGGTTTTGCCGGATATTTCAGGCCAAGAGGTGCTCAAACTCATCAAATCAGCACCGGAAACGGCGCGAATTCCCGTTCTGGCAGTGACCAATTCCGCCACGGCCAGCGATGAAGCTTCGTTGAGAGCACTTGGCTTTGCGGGATTGATCACCAAACCGGTCAACATCAAGGCGTTTTGTGATGCGGTGGCGAAATTTGTCGCGCATTAATGACTTCTAAGGCTTCAAGCGGTTAACACCCCGTCAAATCTGTGTGGTCATGATCCTGCGGATTGCATGGGTGGCAGACTTGGATCTTCGCTGCGCATTTTTAGTTTTACTGTTGTTGTGGTCCGGCGTTTCTGCCGCCGGCGAGGTGCCGCGTGTTGTTTTGGGGCTGCATGACAGTCCCCGGAACGCGGCGGCTGACACCAATTACCTTTACAACCTTGCCGAAATGCCGCTCAACCATCTTGGATTGAAGCTTGAATACCACAACCTGCGCCTTGGTGTTCCGGCGCTTGGCAATAGAAGCGACGTCAGGGGCCTGTTGATCTGGCTCAATGACGGGCGCGGACTGCCGCTGCAGCGCCTCACAGACCTGGTTCGCGAAGCCGTGCGGCGTGGCGTTCCGGTGGTGTTTATCGGGAACATTCCCAGCGGACATGACGACCGGGGCAAAGCGGTCTCGCTTGAAGATCAGAACCGGCTGCTTGAACTCGCCGGTGTTCGCACGAGTGGAGGTTATTCTCCGTATACGTACAATCTAAAGGTCGCGGTCAAAGTTTCCTCTTTGGTTGAGTTCGAACGAAAACTGCCGCTGCCGCCGCCCGCGACCGAGACCGTTGCGCCCGTGTCGGCGCTGGCGCAAACGTTGCTGGCGTTTGACCGGCCCGGCGACGAGGCCGCGCGCTTGCATGCCGTCATGCTGACGCCGCAAGGCGGGTACGTCGCGGCAGGGTATACCCACTATGAGGACAAAAGTGGCGGTTCCCAGCAATGGTACTTGAATCCCTTTGCGTTTTTTGGGAAAGCCTTCCGCACCCATGGAACGCCCATAGCCGACACGACAACGATTGCCGGGCGCCGGATTTATTATAGCCACATCGACGGCGACGGTTGGGGCAGCGTTTCGACCGCCGACAAGTATGCAGGGCGCGGCGTCTATGCCGCCGAAGTCATCCTTCGCGAAGTGGCGAAAGCCTATCCCGCCCTGCCCGTCACCGTCGCGCCGATTGCGGCCGACATTGATCCCGTATGGGCCGGCACTTTGAAGAGCCAACAGATCGCGCGAAGTCTATTCGCATTGCCAAACGTCGAGCCCGCAACACACACCTATACCCACCCCTTTGAGTGGGCCTTTTTTGGTCCAGGGTATCGCGCAGAACACGAACTGGCCTATGTCAAGAAATATTCAAGGGTTCGCATTGCGCCCGGAATTTTACCCCCTTCAAACCGGGAGACCTCAAAGCTTAAGGCTGAGTATGACGCGCCGCGTGCCTATGGTGACATTCCGTTTACGTTGAAACGCGAAATCGAGGCGTCGGCCGCCTATATCAATTCATTTTGTCCGCCGGGTAAGCGCGTGCGCCTGCTGCAATGGTCGGGCGACACGTCTCCGTCCGAACAGGCGGTCGAAGCCGTAATCAATGCAGGCTTGTTGAACTTGAATGCGCGAGACACGCGCTTCGATGGTGTGGCGCCTTCCTATTCTGCGGTGTCCCCGGTCGGCAAACGGGCCGGCAAGTACATGCAAGTCAGTGCCAGCCACGCCAA
>VFKO01000090.1 GCA_009885515.1 Rhodobiaceae bacterium
CCGTGCTTGCCGGGCAAGTCGAAACGCACCAACATCTTCCAGCGACTAACCAGGGGCGCTCGTGAAATTGATGAAAAACGCCGTCGGAATAAACAAACGTGAATTGGCAGCCGCAGCAATCGGCATTTGGATAAGTGCAGAAGCAAACCCAGCACGCGCGGCTTTCGGCACCAATTGCTTGCTTCGGACGTCCCCGCTTAACCAAGCCATGGGAATTCTGAAGCGTGCCTACCCCGACTTCATTGAAGACGCAAACGAGCACGTTCTTGTTTGGCGAGACAGAACACAATTGAAAGTGCAACTATTCGCACCTGACAGGGCGCAGTCAGAGAAAATACGAAATCCCGACTTGGCCGCTCAAGCGTTGCAATTCTATCCCATCGGTAACTGTGAAATACCAACCGACCCCGATGCCGATCCAGGCCGAATTCGTTACGCGCCATTCTTTGCCAAAATGTACGGAACCGATCACGCTGCCGTCGCCGCAAACATTGTCCGCGTGCCCTGGCCATCCATCGCGCGCGCTCCTTTTGTCCAAGTCACAAAAATCAACGGTGTTGCCGGTCGCTTAACGCAAGTCGCGAACGAGCTCGCCGCATTCCCCAAGCCATTTCACAAATACTTCGACAACCCCGCCGGCGGTTTCAACGCGCGCCCTATTGCAGGAACGCAACGCCCAAGCGCCCACGCGTTTGGCATCGCCGTCGACATCAACACCGCTCAATCGGACTATTGGCGCGATGAACTGAACGGCGCGCCGGGCGAACCCGCGACCTGGCGCCACAAAGCCTTCCCCAAAAACCGTATCCCCTTCGAGATCGTTGAAGTCTTCGAACGCCAAGGCTTCATCTGGGGCGGCAAGTGGTACCACTACGACACGATGCATTTCGAGTACCGGCCGGAGTTGCTGCTTTAATCCGGTCCGCCCGGTCTATCCTTCGATCTTCGAGAAATCGGCGACGCTGTGCATGGCTCCGCGGATTTCGCTCAGAAGCTTAAGGCGGTTCTCGCGCAGTTTCGGGTCTGCGTCGTTGACGGTGACTTTCTCGAAGAAGGCATCGACCGGCGCACGCAGGCGGGACATGGCGCGCATGGCTTCCTCGAAACGCTCTTGTTGAACCTCGGCAGCGATCAAGTCGTTGGCGATGGCGAGGGATTTGAACAGTTCGACTTCCTGCGGCACTTCGAGAAGGGCAACGTCAGGCTTGCCAGTGAAGCCCGCGTGCTTGGCGTCTTTCTTCTTTTCCTTGCCCTCTTCGATTTTGAGAATGTTTAGCGCACGCTTATAGCCCGAGAGCAGGTTCGTTCCGTCGTCGGTGGCAAGGAATTTTTGCAGAGCCTCTACGCGGCGAACAATGAGGACGAGGTCGTCCTGGTTGCCGAGAGAAAACACGGCATCCACCAAATCGTGTCGTGTTCCTTTTTCGCGAAGTGCGGCCTTGAGGCGCTCGGCGAAGAACGCAAGAAGTGCCTCAGTGGCCTGCGCCCCAAACGACGCGCCGCGCTGATTTCGGTGAAGCTGCAAAGCGCCGGAAAAAACCTGCGTCAACGGCAACCGGAGTTGACGCTCGATGACGATGCGCACCACGCCCAACGCCGCGCGGCGCAGCGCGAAAGGATCTTTCGATCCCGTTGGCTTTTCGTCGGCGCCGAACATGCCCACAAGTGTGTCCAGCTTCTCAGCCAACGCAACGGATGCGCCGACGGCGCTCGCTGGCAGACTGTCAGCGGGACCTTGCGGCCTGTAGTGGTCGCGGATGGCGTCAGCGACAACGTGCGAAAGCCCCTCAGACAGCGCCAGGTATCCGCCGATCAAGCCTTGAACCTCCGGAAACTCTCCGACTGTCCCCGAAACCAAATCAGCCTTGCAAAGCGATGCGGCCTGTTGCGCCGCGGCGGCTTCGCCCGGCTGAATGCGATCAATCAGGTCCTTGGTCAACGCCCGCATACGCTCGACACGCTCATACTGCGTGCCGAGCTTGGCGTGAAAGACAATGTGCTTTAGTTCGTCGACGCGACTGGCAAGTGACCGTTTCTTGTCCTGATCCCAGAAAAACTTCGCGTCGGAGAGGCGCGCCCGTAACACGCGCTCGTTGCCCGCCACGACGTTCTTGCCGCCGTCTTTGGTGATCATGTTCGAGATCACCACGAATTTGTTCGCGAGGCCGCCCGTCTTGGGGTCTTTGAGCGCGAAGTATTTCTGGTTTGCGCGCATGGTCGAGATCAGGATTTCTTGCGGCACGTCCAGGAAGGCTTTGTCGAACTGGCCGATGAGTGCCACGGGCCATTCGACCAACCCTGCTACTTCGTCGGCGAGCGTTTCGTCCGCGATGAGTTCGAGGTTTTGCGCGTGGGCGAGTTGTTTGGCGTCGTGCAGGATTATGGCTTTGCGCTCAGTGGGGTCGAGAATGGCGTGGGCCCGCTTCAGTTTCTCGACATAGTCATCGAAGCGGCGGACTTCGAACACATCGTTACCCAGAAAACGATGGCCGCGCGTTTTGTTGCCCGTTTTGATGCCGCTGATTTCGAAGGGCACCACCTCGCCGTCAAAGGTGCAGAGGATCGAGTGCAGCGGGCGTACCCAGGTGAGGTCGCCCGCGCCCCAGCGTTGCTGCTTCGGCCACGGGAAGCTGCGGATGATTTCGGGAATAATCTCGACCAGCACCGCCGGTGTCGGGCGGCCTTTGCGCTCCGTGACCGCGAGATAGAAATCGCCTTTCGGCTCTTTCTGGATTTTCAACTGGTCTTTGCTAAGGCCAGTCGAGCGCAAGAAGCCCTGGATCGCGGCGTCGGGCGCGTCGACCTTCGGGCCCTTGCGTTCTTCTCTGACGTCCGATTGGCTCGCGGGCAAACCCTCGATCACCAAAACGAGACGCCGCGGCGTTGCAAAACCACGCGCGCCTTCGTTCAAGAAACCGCGATCCGTCAGCGCACCGACGACAAGCCGTTCCAAATCGCGTGCGGCAGCCGCTTGCATGCGCGCCGGAATTTCTTCGGAGAAGAGTTCAAGGAGAAGTTGGGGCATCTAACGTCCCATCCCGCTCTGGCCCGCGCCCAGCGTCATGCCTTGCGGGCTATCGATCCAGGCTTGGGCGCATTCTTTGGCCAGCGCGCGGACGCGGCCGATATAGGCCTGGCGTTCGGTGACACTGATGACGCCGCGCGCGTCCAAAAGATTGAACGTCTGGCTGGCGTGGATGCATTGCTCGTACGCAGGAAGCACGTGGCGCCAGTTTTCGTGAGCAGCACTGCGGCCAACTTTGCGCGACAACAATTTCTGTGACTCCGCCTCGGCATCTTTGAAATGCTGAAACAAAGCCTCGGTCGTCGCGTGCTCGAAATTATAGCCCGACTGTTCAACTTCGTTCTGATGGTAGACGTCGCCCCAACTCATAAAATCTGGCGACTGGCGGTTCATCGTATTGTAGGCCAAATCAAATCCATTATCGACGCCCTGCACGTACATCGCCAAGCGCTCGAGGCCATAGGTGATCTCGGCGGAAACCGGACGGCAATCAATGCCGCCAACCTGCTGGAAATAGGTGAACTGCGTCACCTCCATGCCGTCGCACCAAACCTCCCAACCCAACCCCCAGGCGCCAAGCGTTGGGCTCTCCCAATCATCTTCGACAAAACGAATATCATGCTCGTCGGGCGAAATCCCAAGCGCCTTCAGTGATCCCAGATAAAGCTCGATCACGTCATCGGGCGATGGCTTCAGGATCACCTGGAACTGATAGTAACGCTGAAAGCGGTTCGGATTGTCGCCATAGCGCCCATCCTTCGGCCGCCGGCACGGCTGAACATACGCGGCCTTCCACGGTTTGGGGCCGAGCGCGCGCAAAGTCGTCGCCGGATGAAACGTACCCGCACCCATCTCCATGTCATAGGGCTGCAGCAGCACGCAGCCCCGCTCCGCCCAATAATGTTGCAGCGTCAGGATCAGGCCCTGGAACGAACGGTCAGGTTGAGGGGACACCATCAAATCCCCAACTTCTTCTTCAACACCTCGTTCACCGCCTGCGGATTGGCCTTGCCGCCCGTGGCCACCATCACTTGGCCCACAAACCAGCCCAGCATCGAAGGCTTGGCCTTCACCTGCTCAACCTTTTGCGGATTGGCCGCGATCACCTGATCGACCGCCGCCTCGATCGCGCCCGTATCCGTCACCTGGCGCAAGCCTCGCTTCTCCACGATTTGCCTGGGGTCACCGCCCTCGTTCCACGCAATCTCGAACACGTCCTTGGCAATCTTTCCCGAAATCGTGTTGTCGCTGATCATCGAGACAATAGCGCCCATCGCCGCCGCCGATATCGGACTCTGGCCGATCTCCAGATCCTGCTTGTTCAGCCGCCCAAACAACTCATTGATTACCCAGTTCGCTGCCAGCTTAGCATCGCGCCCCTTGGCCACATCTTCAAAGAACGCCGCACTCTCACGCTCGGCGACCAATACGCCCGCATCGTACAGGCCAAGCCCATAGTCCCGCATGAAGCGCTCTTTCTTGTCGTCGGGCAGTTCCGGCAGCGAGGCCTTGATCCGCGCCACCAACGCATCATCGAACTCCAGCGGCAACAAATCAGGGTCCGGGAAATAGCGATAGTCGTGCGCCTCTTCCTTCGAGCGCATCGAACGCGTTTCATTCTTCTTGGAATCGTAGAGCCGCGTCTCCTGCTTGATCGTACCACCGCCTTCGATGACATCGATCTGGCGCCGCGCCTCGTATTCCACCGCCGCCGCCACAAAGCGCATCGAGTTCACATTCTTGATTTCACAGCGTGTGCCGAGCTCCGCTCCCGGCTTGCGCACAGAAACATTCACATCCGCGCGCATCGAGCCTTCGTCCATGTTGCCGTCGCACGTGCCCAGATAGCGCAATATCGCCCGCAGCTTTTTCAGATAGGCCGCAGCCTCTTCCGATGAACGCAAATCCGGCCGCGACACGATCTCCATCAGTGCAACACCCGAACGGTTCAAATCGACGAACGACTGATCGGGATGCTGATCGTGCAGCGACTTGCCCGCGTCCTGTTCCAGATGCAGCCGCTCAATCTCCACCGTGAACGACTTACCGCCCGGCATATCGACGACGACCACACCTTCGCCGACGATCGGCTGCTTGTACTGCGAAATCTGGTAGCCCGCAGGCAGATCGGGATAAAAATAATTCTTCCGGTCAAACGTCGAGCGTTTGTTGATCTTGGCCTTAAGTCCCAAGCCCGTGCGCACCGCCTGCTCGACGCAATAGCGATTGATGACCGGCAGCATCCCCGGCATTGCCGCGTCGACAAAACTCACATGCGCATTCGGCTCGGCGCCAAATTCAGCCGACGCCCCGGAAAACAGCTTCGCTTTCGACAAGACCTGCGCATGCACTTCCATGCCAATAACAACTTCCCACTTGCCGGTGACGCCGTCGAGCAAGGGCCCAGTCTCGGTCCGAGATGTAACAAAAGCAGTATTCATGAATCAAAATCTCCAGCCGCGCCAAGGCATATACAAAGGCGCGCCGCGCTCAAACCTCAAACAACACGACTCCAATTCGTTATATCCGGCCACGCCACAGTTTCCAGCCACTTTGTCTCCTCGGCTAGTTCTCCGCCTGCTGCATCCCCGCCCGCGATCGAACCTGCGGCCGACAACCTGTGGACTGAGAGACGTCGGCCCAGGCGCCCGCAGCCGTTAACCAAAGCCGTGGCACAAAATCGAAGGGGGGTGTGTCTATACACGTTTGCATGCAATCGTGCATATAAGGCGATATTTCAGCAAAAATAGAACATTTTTTCGTGAAAAGCTTATATGCAACTTATGTGCACGGAAAAAACGCGCATGCATACGTCCCGCCATCTGCCCACCTCCAACCGTCCCATTAAGCGCCAATTACCTCACCACCGTAATACCCTGCGTGCCACGACATATTCAAAATACGAGCCGCAGCAGCCGTGAACCAAAAGACCTTCATCTCCCCGTAAAGAACATATAAAGAACAATAAATCCGCTCAGTCAACTGCAATTCCAACCACCTCCAGCCTCCGCCAACACATAATTTTTATTGCCAAAATGTTTGCATGATATACAGTAGACGTGAGTAGATCATGGAGACACCGATGCGCATTGCAAAGTGGGGCAACAGCCTTGCGGTACGCCTGCCCAAAGCCGTAGTCGAGGCGCTTGGCCTGAAGGAGGGCGACAAAATCGAAATTCAGGTTTTGGGCGCCCGCGCGCTCGAAGTCGGCAAGCAGCCTTCGCCGAAGTCCCTGCTGACGCGGCTGCGGCGCTTGCGCGGCCGCTTGCCCGAAGGCTTTAAGTTCGACCGGCTGGAAGCGAATGAGCGTTGAGCGGGCCTTCATCGACACCAACGTCATCGTCTATTTGTTATCGAGCGACCGCGCCAAGGCGGACCGCGCCGAAGCCGTGGTCGCCGAAGGTGGCGTCGTCAGCGTGCAGGTGCTGAACGAATTCGTTTCTGTCGCCCGGCGAAAATTGGCGCTTGACTGGCCGGCGGTCCGCGAAGTTCTGCGGGCGGTACGCGCCAACTGCGCCGTTGCGGCGCTGACGGAAGAAATCCACGACCGCGCGCTCACGGTCGCGGAAAAGACTGGCGTGCACATCTACGATGCCGCCATCATTGCAGCCGCCAGCGCCAACAACTGCAAACGCCTCTACACCGAAGACCTGACCCACGGGCAACGGATCGACGGTGTGCGCATCGAGAACCCGTTCAAACCGGCGTGAAACGTGGGTGACGCGGGATACGGCGATTTGTATCACGCCCCCGCATTTCCGAATTGCAAACGCTGTATCAGCCATGGCGAAAAGATGTCTACTCTGACGTTACTACATTCGATCCGGATCAACGACCAGTTCCGCGCCTGCTTTGTTTGGACGAAGGAAGGCCCGGCCGAGGTCGAGATCGTGGATTACCATTAGAGGATTGTTGCTCATGGCCAAGAAGCTCAAGCCCATGCATCCCGGCGAGGTTCTGCGGGAGGAATTCCTCGTTCCGCTGAAGATGTCGGCGGGCGCGCTCGCCAAGGCGTGCGGCTTGCCCCGCACGCGGATCGAGCGGATTGCTGGCGAACAGACCGGCATCACCGCCGATACGGCGCTTCGTCTCGGCAAAGCGCTCGGCACGACGGCGCAGCTGTGGCTCAATCTGCAGAACGACTATGACGTCCAAATCGCCAAGCGCGATCTCGGCAGAGCCCTCGATCGCATCGAGGCCGTCAATTAGACGAAAGAACAAAGCCACATGACGGACGTGACCTTGCGCGGTCAACTCAAGATCGCTCCAAGGAGAATATATAAACTGTCCCCGAATAATTGCTCTTACTCGCATTACTGCCCTTACTTGTCGCCCTGTTGCAGCTGGTCGGCGATCTGGCGGAGTTGAACCTGGAATGCGCGCCGACGTTCGTCGTCGAGGTTACGAATGTCAATCCGAACTGACATACCCTCCAGCTCGGATCGGATGATCTGGTCGGTGTCAGGCTCGGCGAGGAAGTTGGTTAGAGCGTATGGTCGGATCTCGCGCCTGATCCCCTTGACCTCGATTGCAGGCCATTCTTCGGCGGTAACCTTGCCTCGAACCAGGGCGTAGGTCTCGGGAGAGAGCAGGATGCCGTCCGGATCCGCATGCACCTCAAGGCGTGCCGCAAGATTGACCTCGCCGCCGATGATCGTGTAGTCCATCCGGTCCTCGCTGCCGAAATTGCCGACATTGCAGTAGCCGGTGTTGATGCCGACCCGCATCCGTAGCGGCTTTAGAACTCCGCGTCCTTGCCACGCGGCCTGCAGCTGGCGCATGCGCCGCTGCATGGCGATCGCCATCGCCACGCAGGACGCCGCGTCCTCGGCCAGACCTTTCGTTTCGGGATCGCCGAAGAACATAAGCATCGCGTCGCCAACGAATTTGTCGATGGTCGCACCGTGGTCCAGCGCGATCTTCGACATCTCAGTAAAATACTCGTTGAGCAGATCGGTCAGTTCTTCGGCTTCGAGGTCGTCGGTGATCTGGGTAAAGTCCTTTAGGTCGCTGAAGAACACCGTGAGCTTTTTGCGCTGCGTCTTGAGCGACACTTCCTGGCGCCCGGAGAAGATCGATTGATAAACCTGTGGCGCCAGATACTTCGACAGCTTCGACGACAACGCCTCCAGCATCCGGTTCTTCTCGTCGAGCAAGAGCTTCTGCGCCTGGGTCTCGCGAATGATGTGCCGGTACAGCGCGTCGGCGCGGTCTTTGGATTCTTCAAGCCCGGTTCGGCTCGTCTCAGAGCGAAGGAGCTTGCGTTCAAGAATACGCACCTTGCGCAACAGCGCTGCGGAATCGGCGTCGGCCGGCTCAGACATCTAAGTCACGTCCCGAGGATTAGAGATACGAACGTCTCGTTGTGGTACTTCGACGCGCCGCCGGAAGATCCGGTCGGAGCGATCTCGCCGTAGCCATAGAACCCGATGGTGGGAATGTCGGCGCCAAGCACAGACCCGACGACATCGCACTCCTCGCCCGTACGCGTTCCCAACAGGAGCCTGCGGCAACTGCATGAGAACACGACGGCCGCTGCCGGTGTCTTGCCGTGCGGGTAATTGGCGAACGCTTTTTGGATCGACGCGGTGCAGCCATCCAGAATCGCCGTGCGATCGGCTGAAGAAATCTGCACGGTCACGCCTTGGCGAACTTCGGAGAAAAAAATGATCGCACCTTTTTCAGTTTGGTGCGCGCCGATCGGCGTCCGAAGACTCTCGACGCCACCCTGAGGGTCGAGGACCGCCAGAGGAAACTCTGGTGTCGGGATCGCCCCCGTCCCAAGAAACCGTTGGTAAAACTGCATGGCGGGGAAGCCGTCGATCTCATACACAACAGTGTTCTCGGAACGCGTGACCGTTCCAGGCTCACCCATCGGCTCCCATCCGCTCGCGGCGGCTGCGGAATAGACGAGCGGACCCGAGAAAAGCAGCACCGGAACAGAATCCTCAAACACCTCGCGGCCGAAGAACTGGGACGTCCGCTTCAACACATAGCCGTCGCCGGACGTCGCGCCGAAAACGGGTGTGAGGCCGCCGAGCTTGTCGTTCAGGGCCTCAACCACCGCCTGGCCGCTTGATGTCAGGCTTTCAGGAAACGTCAAGCAGATCGCAGGCGTCTTGGTCGCCTGACACGTGGCAGCATCGACGGCCCGGCCGCAAGCCCCGGCCACATCCTTGCTCAGATCGTGACCGACGCCGGCGGTGAACTCGATCCGATCCGACCCGAACAAGATGAGAGCGACCGAATCCAGCCGAAGCCCGACGCGAGACGAAAGTTCACCGTCTGTCGTGCAGCCGATCAACACGATGCCGGGCCATGTGTCGCAAATACCCGCCAGCAACACCGCGTGATCCATCTCATGACCGGCGAACATCAGCGCCGCCTGCGGCATACGACCGCCAAGCTCCGCCTTGCATTGGCCGATCAGTTCGCTGAGAGCCTCCACCTCGTCGATGTCCTCGCTGTGCGCGACTACCGAGAAGAACATGTCATCCCCACTGTCCGTAAGAATTGGAATCAGTGCAAAGTATCACGCCGCCACCAACCCGCATGAAATTACGGGGACGATATAAATGTCTCGTTCGTTCGGTGTTGACCCTCGATCTTCGCTCCGCTTTGTGGGTCACATTCGTCGCCGCACGAAATTCAGTTCGGGGTGCGAAAGTGATGACTTCACGGCGCGCGCGCGACCGGCAGTGGCTCTGCACCCGGCGTTGAACCACCGTGCCGGTCTGCTTCGCGGCTCTCGGATTTTTGCGCCTTGGCCTGGTCGATGCGCCGCCAAGTTTCTTCCATCGCCCGCTGGATGGCTTCAATGATTTCACGGGAGGTTAATTCGCTCATATCGTCGCCTTTTCGATCGCTGCCCAGCGAACCGGATCGCGAATTACGAACGGCTCATGCTGCTCTCGCTCGGCAACAAGCACCCGTCCGCCATCGGCATTATCGTAGATCGTCGCGACATCCGCCAGAGGCAGATAGAGACGGCGCAAATTGCGCAAACCCGCCCAATACCGGCGCGCCACGATCGCATCGGGAACCGGGTGCCCGCCTTGCGCAACGCGTCGCGCTACGCGATCCAGCGCCGCCTGGGGCGAAGGCAGCCACAGAAAAAGCAATGTCGCCCGACAGCCGTTCGCCTTCAGATGCCGGACGAATTCCACATGTCCCCGTCCCGCGCAGGTCGTTTCGAAAACGAAACTTTGCCCGTCGCGCGCCAAGCTTCTCATTCTTTCGATCATCAGCCGCCCCGCGGCGATAGCGACGCCAGCGGCGTTAAAGGGCGACAAGCCGCGCGCGATCTCATCAGCGTTGACAAACTCGACAATGCCCAGTGGCTGCGGCAACAAAACCTGAGCGGCCGTTGTCTTTCCCGCGCCGTTCGCCCCGCCGAGGATGACGATCTCCTTCGCGGAAAGCTCAAACCTCCCACCAAGCCTGCGGCCGTGGCGTCATCCCGGCAGCTTTCTCGATCACCTCGCCCGCGCGGAACAACGTCGCCTCGTCGAATGCTTTGCCGATAAGCTGCAAGCCAAGCGGCAACCCTTCGCTGTTCAACCCCGCCGGCACCGAAATGCCGGGAAGCCCCGCCAGGTTCACCGTCACCGTGAACACGTCGTTCAAATACATCGCAATCGGATCGTCGCTTTTCTCGCCGATGCCGAACGCAGGGCCTGGTGCCGTCGGCGTCAGCAGCACGTCGCATTTCTTATAGGCCTCGTCGAAATCGCGCGCGATCAGCGTACGCAGCTTCTGTGCCTTGATGTAATAGGCATCGTAGTAGCCTGCCGACAGCACATAGGTGCCGATCAGAATGCGCCGCTGCACCTCGCGCCCGAACCCCGCCGCGCGGGTGTTCTCGTACA
>VFKO01000534.1 GCA_009885515.1 Rhodobiaceae bacterium
CGACGCTGAGGATGTCTTTGTACTTGGTCACCGACCAGTAAGGGCCGAACATGCTGTCGGCGCAGTAGTGGACCGGGTCTTCGTTGCGCAGGCGCTCGAAATAGGGCCATAGCGTGTTGTTCTGGAACAGGGCGGGATCGGCGACGTCGATCTTGTCGAGCGGCATGTCGTAGGCGGCGGAGCGGGCCTGTTGTTGACCAAGGTTGAGGGCTGCGGTGGCCATGACGATCATCCTTTTGCGGCGATTGGCGCCATGTTCTCGCAAGCGCGGGGCCGTGGCAAGGACTGGATTGCCTGTGAGGCATGTCACTTTAGGCCGCGTGGCGCCGCCATGGTTTGTGCGTGTAACCTGCGCGGGCGCTGAGGGGACGAGATATGGCCGCCGACGACACAACTGATTCACGATCTTCGAACCTGGGGTCCAGCCGCTTGCTCGTTGGTTTGGCGCAAGGGTGCGCGGCGTTGCTGCTGATCAAGGCGAGCGAGACCCACGCGTGGCCCGCGACCGAGCCGTGGCTGTTTGCAAGCCTGATCGCGTTTGTCGCGTTGGTGCCGCCGACGGTGTTGACGGGCCTTGGGCAGATGCGGGTGGTCATGCTGAGCCTTTGGACACTCGGCGCCACGGCCATTGTTGTCTACACCGTCCACCACAGCGTGACGCGAGACGTTGTTCAGCTTGCGAGTACGTCGGCCTTGACCGACTTTCTACTCGCTGGGGCTCTGTTCGTTGCCTATCATTTGGTGGCGGCGGCCCATGCTGATCGCAAACCGGTTGCGGCGTATCGCACCTATTTCGACATTGCGTGGAAGAACGGCGTGCAGTTGGTTTTGTCGCTGTTGTTTACCGGTGCATTTTGGCTGTTGCTGTTTTTGGGCGCGGCGCTTTTCGATCTGATCAAGATCGACGCCGTATCCGAGTTCATCAAACGCGACTGGTTCATCTATCCCGCCTCAGCAATCGTGTTCGCGCTGGCAGTTCATGTCAGCGACATGAGGGTTGGGCTGATCGACGGCGCGCGGGCGCTGGCCCTTGTGCTGCTGTCGTGGCTGTTGCCGGTGATGACTTTGTTTGCGGTGGCGTTTCTTGGCGCGTTACCCGTCACCGGACTTGAACCGCTATGGGCGACGGGAAGCGCCACGGCTCTGTTGTTGGCGGCGGCCGTTGCACTCGTGGTGTTGATCAATGCCGCCTATCAGCATGGCGATCCCGATATGGCGCCGCATGTAATTTTGAAAATCGCCGCTCGATTTGCCGGATTGGCTCTGCTGCCAATCGTTGCGGTTGCGGGATATTCGATTTGGCTGAGGATCGACCAGCACGGCTTGACGCCCGAGCGCGTGATGGCTTCGGCCTTCGTTGCGGTGGCGGCATGTTACGCGGTTGGGTACGCGATTGCCGCACTCTGGCCGGGGCGATGGATGCGCCCATTGGAGGCGACAAACATTCTTGCCGGCTTCGTGATGGTTGGGATGATCGTGGCGCTGTTGACGCCGATTGGCGATCCGGCACGACTTGCGGTGGACGACCAGGTGCGGCGGTTGAAAGCGGGTATCGTTTCCGCAAGCACTTTCGACTACAATTTTTTACGCTTTGACGCGGCGCGCTACGGGATTGACGCGTTGAAGCGGCTGGCGGGTGACAAGAGCAGCCCGCAGGCGCAGATCATCGCCAATCAAGCCGAAGACGCGCTCGCGAGAAAGGTGCGAGAGGAGCCCGAACAGCCGCCACAAGAATTGCTGGCGAAGATTATTGTCTATCCCAAGGGCGCGACGTTGCCGGACAGTTTCTTGAAACAGAACTGGGCGGGAGTGAATTCCTCACCCGTTGGCTGCTCACGCTACATGACGGTAACCAGTCCCTGCGAAGCGTTCTTCGCCGACTTCGATGGCGACGGCGTAATGGAGGTTCTGATCGGAGACCGGTCGCGGGTCAATGTATTTCGCTTGTCGCGCGAACAGGTTTGGATATGGATCGGATCGTTCGACCCCACTCGGTGCGGCGATGTTTTTGCGGGCTTGCGCGCAGGACGCGTGCGCTCGATACCGCCCGTGATCAATGATTTGGAGATCGACGGCAAGCGCGTGCGGCTTGAGGGCTGTCCCCAGTGAAGCGGGCGAAGTCATCAGCTATCAAATGCCGGCGTTCAGGCTCGAGAGGGGGCTCATGTGTTATGCGGCATTCAAGAATCATTGCAGCGTCTTTCCGGGGGCGCGCGCGATCACGGCGCTTGCGGATGACCTGAAGGACTGCAAGACTTCGAAAGGTACGATCCAGTTTCCGTTGGATCGTCCGCTGCCCGCCCGCTTGGTGAAGAAGCTGGTGAAGGCGCGATTGGCGGAGATTGGCGAGCGTGAGCTCAAGACGAAGTCTCGGCGTTCATAGCTCTCCCCGCCTTGGGACGCTTGAACGTGCCGCACATTCCGAGTAATGTTTGGCGCATGATGACCTTGAGCCACGATGAAATCGCAAAGTTGAGTCCGCCGGAGCGCTTGGCCCTCATCGCCGAGTTGTGGGACAGTATCACTGACGCCGAGGTGCCAATGTCGTCCGCCCAACGGCGCGAGCTTGACCGGCGCCTCGCCACTTTCGAACAAGACCGTTCGCATGCCGTCAGTTGGGAAGAACTCAAAGCGGAACTCGCTGCACGTACGCCGTGACAAAAGCCGTTTACTTCACGCCAGCCGCCAGACTTGATTTGATCGACGCGCGAGCCTGGTATGAACGAAAAGCGCGGGGTCTTGGCGAACGCTTCCTGAGCGAGGTCGATTTTCAGGCCCAACGCATCGCCGCAAATTCCTCGCATTTCCCCTTAATGTTCGCTGATGTGCGCCGCGCGAGGCTGCGCCGCTTTCCGTATGGTTTGTTCTTCCGGGAAGTTGATGGTGACGCTTATGTCATCGCGTGTTTTCACTCCAGCCGCGACCCAATCAATTGGCAAGGTCGCATTTAAGACTTCGAGCCCAAACGCGATTTGAGTATTCTCATTGTCAGCGGGTCTGGTCGAACTCGCTGATGGCTTTGAGGAAGATGTGGGAGAATTCTTTCAGTTTGGCCGAGCCGACGCCGATGATTTGCGCGAACTCCTCGGGGGTTTTGGGTTTGCGGGCGGCCATGTCGATGAGGCTGCGATCGGAGAAAATCAAATAGGCCATGACGCGGCGTTCTTTGGCGAGGCGCAGGCGCAGTTGTTTGAGGGCGTGCAACAGTCCGTCATCTGCTTCCCGAGTCAGGGGAAGCGGCTTCGTGTCCCCTATTTTTTCTTTGCGGAGGCCGGCGGCGCGATAGTGGAAACTGCCTTCACCGCGCTGGAGCGCCTGGCCCTTGGTGGCGATTGTCAAGGCGCCATAGGCGGCCATGTCGATGGCGAGGAATTCGCTGGCCACAAGCTGGCGGATGAGAGATTGCCAGTTCTCGCGCTTGAGGCCTTTGCCGGCGCCAAAGATTGCGTGGCGGTCGTGACCAAATTTGAGGGTGCGTTCGTTGGCCGAGCCCAGCAGGACATCGACGATGTGCACTGCGCCGAAGCGGGCGCCGGTCATGCGAATGGCGGTGAGCACTTTCTTCGCATCTTCTGTGCCGTCGGTCAGGGTTACCGGCGAGAGGCAGGCATCGCAGTTGCCGCAGGGATCTTTGCGCTCGCCGAAATAGCCGAGCAGGATCTGGCGGCGGCAGTGGGACGCTTCGCAATAGCCAAGCAGCGCGCCGAGACGTTGATGTTCGCGGCGTTTGCGGTCTTCGCCGGCGTCCTCTTGATCAATGAACATACGGCGCATGCGCATGTCGCCGAGACCGAACAGCATGTGGGCTTTGGCCGGCGCACCATCGCGGCCGGCGCGGCCGAACTCCTGATAATAGGCTTCAATGCTGCCCGGCAAATCGGCGTGCATAACGAAACGCACGTCGGGTTTGTCGATGCCCATGCCGAAAGCGATGGTCGCTGTCATGACCAGGCCTTGCTCGGTCATGAAGATGTTCTGGTTGGCCTCGCGCGCTTCTTTCGTCATGCCAGCGTGATAGGGGCGCGCCTTGATGTTGTTGGCGAGCAGCACCTGGGCTGCTTCTTCGGTGCGTTTGCGCGACAGGCAATAGACGATGCCGCTTTGGCCGGCGTGCGCCTTGACGAATTCCAGCATTTGCTTCGTCCAGTCGCGCTTGGGTTCGACCGACAGTCTGATGTTGGGCCGGTCGAAGCCGAGCACGAAGGTGTCGGCACGATTTTTGAAGAGCTGCTGGGCAATGTCGGCGCGGGTGACTTCGTCGGCGGTGGCGGTCAGCGCCACGACGGGGACGCC
>VFKO01000572.1 GCA_009885515.1 Rhodobiaceae bacterium
CGTTTACCGTTGATCTGAATCACGATTGTAACACTGTCGAGGCGGGTCAAGGCGGGGTCGGCCTTCGGCCACGGCGCGTGGACCGCCATGGTTGCAGCCCCCAGCCGCTGCCAGCACTCCTCGGCCAGATGCGGCGCCATCGGGTTCACCAGGATCACCAAAGTCTCCAGCGCCTCGCGCAGCACCCACTGCCCAACGGCACCTTCAGGCCGGTAATCCGTCAACGCGTTGACGAATTCGTAGAGCCTGGCCACCGCCTTGTTGAAGCGGAAGCGTTCCAGATCGTCGGTGATGGCGGCAGCCGTGCGATGCGTGATCTGGCGCATGGCGACGCCAGACACTCCGAAGTGCTCCGGCGCCGGCGTCCCGAATTTCGGCAACGTGGCAACCGCGTCGTCCACCATCCGCCATACTTTTTGTACATAGCGCCAGGCCCCTTCGATGCCCGCCTCACCCCACTCCGAATCGCGCTCGGGCGGAGAATCCGACATCATGAACCAGCGCGCCGCATCGACACCATAAGTGTCGGCCACCGCTTCCGGCGGCACCACGTTCTTCTTCGACTTCGACATCTTCTCGATCGCGCCGATCGTCACCGGCAGGTTCGTGCCGCGCTTGACCGCAACGTCGCCGCGCTTTTCAACTTCTTCGGGAAACAGATATTTGCCGTCCGGGTCCCGATAAGTCTCGTGCGTGATCATGCCTTGCGTGAACAGACCGGCGAACGGCTCGCTCAACCCGGCATAGCCCGCCTTGCGCATCGCCCGCACAAAGAAGCGCGAATAGAGCAGATGCAAAATCGCGTGCTCTACACCGCCGATATACTGATCGACGGGCAGCCAATAATCGACGGCCTCGCGGTTCGTGGGACCCGGTGCCTGCGCATCGCAATAGCGTGCGAAATACCAGGAGGAGTCGACGAACGTATCCATAGTGTCGGTCTCGCGCCGCGCCGGCTTGCCGCAAGATGGGCACGCGACGTTTTTCCACGTCGGGTGCCGGTCGAGCGGATTGCCGGGCTGATCGAACGTCGCATCCTCCGGCAATTTCACCGGCAGATCCTTGTCCGGTACCGGCACCACGCCGCACGCCAGGCAATGGATCATCGGGATCGGACAACCCCAATAACGTTGGCGGCTAATCCCCCAATCGCGCAGGCGATAGGTAATCGTGCTCTTGCCCGCGCCCATATTCTCAAGCTTGGCAATCACCGCGCGCTTGGCATCCTCGACGCTCATGCCGTTCATGAAATCGGAATTCGCAAGCACGCCTTCGCCGACATAGGCTTCGGTGCCCACGCTAAACGTCTTCGGATCCTCGCCTGCGGGGATCACGACCGGCGGCACGGGCAAGCCATATTTCCGTGCGAAATCCAAATCGCGCTGATCATGCGCCGGACAACCGAAAATAGCGCCCAGCCCGTACTCCATCAGCACGAAATTCGCGACATAGACGGGCAGGGTAGCGCCCGCCACGAACGGATGTCGCGCCCGCAAGCCCGTATCGAAGCCCAATTTTTCGGCGGTTTCGATCTCGGCTGCCGACGTACCGTGCCGCTTGCACTCGACAATGAAATCCTTCAGTCCCGCATTCGTCGCAGCCATCTCCTGCGCAATCGGATGATCGGCCGCGATCGCGCAGAAACTCGCGCCGAACAGCGTGTCCGGCCGCGTTGTAAAAACCTCGAGCGACTTGTGCTTGGCATCGCTCAGGGCGAACGTCACCCGCGCGCCCTCGGATTTGCCGATCCAGTTGGCTTGCATCAGCTTCACTTTGTCGGGCCAGCGCTCCAGCCCGTCGATGGCCGACAGCAACTCCTCCGCCATATCCGTGATCCGGAAAAACCATTGCGTCAGCTTGCGCTGCTCGACCAAGGCGTTTGAGCGCCAGCCGCGCCCGTCGATCACCTGCTCGTTGGCGAGCACCGTGTGATCGACCGGGTCCCAGTTCACGTTCGCTTCCTTGCGCGCCACAAAGCCCAAACGGTGGAAATCCAGAAACATCTTCTGCTGATGCTTGTAATAGGCCGGATCACAGGTCGCGAACTCGCGGCTCCAGTCCACCGACAGGCCCAGCAGCTTCAGCTGCGCCTTCATCGTCGCGATATTGGCGATGGTCCA
>VFKO01000204.1 GCA_009885515.1 Rhodobiaceae bacterium
CGTTCAGACAAAGTCGCACGCGATTTGAGAAGCAAAGGCGATCCGGACGATGGGGAAGCGTAAAGGCGATCCGGTGCATGGCTGGCTCGTGCTTGATAAGCCAATCGGAATTACCTCGACAAAAGCACTTTCGATTGCGCGGCGTTTGTTGAATGCGAACAAAGCCGGACATGCTGGAACTCTCGATCCATTGGCCGATGGTGTGTTGCCGCTGGCGTTCGGCGAAGCGACCAAGACGGTCCCCTTCCTTGTTGAGGCGCGCAAGACATACCGGTTCACAGTGCAATGGGGCGCTGAAACGACGACCGACGACAGCCAAGGCCCCGTCACGCGGACCAGTGATGTGCGTCCGTCATTCGACGAAATCGTTCGCGCATTGCCAGATTTTGTTGGCCGGATACTTCAAACGCCTCCTGTATATTCGGCGATAATGGTTGATGGGGAACGCGCCTACGACCTGGCGCGAGAGGGCGCTGAAGTCGTGCTTGCGCCGCGTCCAACCCATATTCACTGGCTGGAGATCGTGGGCACACCCGCACCTGATCAGAGCGTGTTTGAAATGATGTGCGGCAAAGGGACCTACGTGCGCGCGTTTGCTCGCGATATTGGGCGTGTTTTGGGCTGTTACGGTCATGTGGCGGCACTTACGCGGCTGGCGGTGGGGCCGTTCGAGCGCGCTTCTGCGATTTCGCTGGAAATGCTTGAGAAATCTGCTAAAGACGGCGCCGCCAAGCGCAACCTTTTGCCGCTTGCGACCGTGCTGGACGACATCCCGGCATTGGCCGTGACGGAGCAGGAGGCCGCTCAGCTTCGGCTGGGCAGGGCAATTCTCGCGCGTGGCCGAGTCTCTCTCCGGGAAGGGGCTGCAGATGACGGTGAGGCCATTACCGGCCCGACCGTTTATTGCCGCAGCCGTTCTGGCGATCCAGTTGCGATCGCCATTTTTGAAAGGGGGGAGTTGAGGCCAACGCGGGTGTTCAACTTTTCACAGTGAGGACAAAACCCGATGTCGTTGAATCCAGATCGCAAGCTTGCCGTCATCAAAGAGTATGCCACCAAGAGTGGGGACACAGGTTCACCTGAAGTGCAGGTCGCCGTGCTGTCCGAGCGCATCAACGGGTTGACCGATCACTTCAAGAGCCACGTGAAAGATAATCATTCGCGCCGCGGCTTGCTGAAGATGGTGTCGCAACGCCGACGCTTGCTTGACTATCTCAAAGGCGCTGACAAATCGCGCTATGAGGTGCTGATTTCCAAGTTGGGCCTACGCCGATAAGCGAACCCCGGCGGCTAGAAGAGGGGTGGGCGTTTTTCGCCCTCCCGGATTTTGATGCGGGATCGCGCGCTTTCGGGTGCGCGGCCGCGAGCGGATGCGCACTCGCGCTTCTGCCTAAACACGAGTTTCCCTGCGAGAAATGAGCAGAGAAGGCTGGCCGCAATCCGGCGGCGGCAAAATCAGGACTGACAAGAATGTTCGACATTCATAGAGAAGAAATCGATTGGGGTGGGCGTAAGCTCACGCTGGAAACTGGACGTATTGCACGCCAGGCAGATGGAGCCGTTCTCGCCTCTCTTGGTGAGACGACGGTTATGGCGACTGTGGTTTCAGCCAAATCGCCGAAGCCCGGCATCGATTTTTTGCCGCTTACCGTCAATTACCAGGAAAAAACTTTTGCGGCCGGACGCATCCCCGGTGGCTATTTCAAGCGTGAAGGGCGCCCGACTGAGCGCGAGACGCTTATTTCCCGTCTGATCGACCGTCCCATCCGACCGTTGTTCGTCGATGGCTATCGTTGCGATACGCAAGTTATCGTCACGGTGCTGTCACACGATCTGGAGAGCGATCCCGATATCGTTGCATTGGTGGCAGCCTCGGCCGCGTTGACGCTTTCGGGTGCGCCGTTCCAGGGACCAGTTGGTGCAGCGCGCGTTGGCTATATCAACGGCGAGTACGTGCTGAACACGCAAATCGACCAGATGCCTCTGTCATCGCTCGATCTGGTCGTCGCAGGCACGACGGATGCGGTGTTGATGGTGGAATCGGAAGCGAAGGAACTTTCCGAGAGTATCATGCTTGGCGCCGTTATGTTCGGGCACC
>VFKO01000253.1 GCA_009885515.1 Rhodobiaceae bacterium
CCGTTCACTGGTTGTTGAACGGGATTTGGACGAAGCAGCCGAAGGGTTGGACCCACGCATGGAAGGTGCGCGGTTCTATTCCTTTAACGGGCCACGCGCCAAACCAAACTCCTTGAATGGGCGGGCGAATGTCGCCATTGAAGAAAACCCGGAGAGTGTTTCGACTGAAACGGATGATGTCGATCTCAACGCGGCCTATGTGCCTCGTGAGCATGACAGAAAGCCCGCTCAACCGGCAAAATTTGGGGGCCAATTCATCTGGCCGGTGCGTGGAAAAATTTTATCGTCATTTGGCAGGCACAACGGGGGCCTGCACAATGACGGGATCAATATTGCCGCCGAACCGGGGGTCTCTGTCAAAGCCGCAGATAGTGGAATTGTCGTTTATTCCGGCAACGAGTTGGCAAGCTATGGAAATCTGTTGTTGATCCGGCATGGGAGCGGGTATGTAACTGCGTATGCACACAACCGGCGCTTGCTAGTCAGCAAGGGCGACAAAGTTAAGCGTGGCCAGGCCATCGCTCATGTCGGAGCGACTGGCGATGTCGACCGGCCACAGCTTCATTTCGAAATCCGCCGGGGCGAGACCGCGGTTGACCCCAAGCGCTATTTGACGACAGCCACCGCCAGCCGTTGACCCAGGCTTCCCGCTAAATCTTCGATGAACTGCCAAGCCACACGGCCGGAACGGCTGCCGCGTGTCATCGACCACTCCAAGGCCCTGCGCTCAAGCTCCTGAGGGGCGATGCCAAGTTGGAAATGCAGGGCATATCCCGACACGATGGACAGGTAATCCTGCTGGCTGACATTGTGAAAGCCAAGCCACAAGCCGAAGCGATCAGACAACGAGATTTTTTCCTCGACGGCTTCGTCGGGATGGATCGCGGTGGAACGCTCATTTTCGCTCATGTCGCGTGCCACCAAATGGCGTCTGTTCGATGTGGCATAGAAGACGACGTTCTCAGGCCGTCCGGCTATGCCACCTTCAAGAACAGTTTTGAGTGGCCGGCATGCCGCGTCGTTGGCATCGAAGGATAAATCATCGCAAAACAGAATGCTTCGGATCGGTGCCGATCCGAGGATGGGTAGCAAGGTTCCCAGCGAAGATATGTCTTCGCGGTGGATTTCGACCAGTTTGACAGAGGCTCCGGTGTTTTCCACGACCGCAGCGTGGACAGCCTTGACCAGAGCACTCTTTCCGGTGCCACGCGCCCCCCAAAGCAGGGCATTGTTGGCGGGAAGGCCGATGGCGAAGCGTTTGGTGTTGGTCAGCAGCTGCTCGCGCTGACGGTCAATTCCTACCAGCAATTCGAGAGGTACGCGTGCGACCTGGCTCAGCGGTGTCAACGTGCCTTGCACAGCTTCCCAGACGAAAGCGTCAGCCGCCGTCCACTGAGGCGCAGGCGATGGCCGAGGTGCCAGTCTCTCAAGTGCATCGGCAATTCGGCTGAGCGCGGCGATTTGTTCATCGGACATGACCTCTGACTACAAGATTGCGCGTCTCCGGGCCAGTCTGTCGCGGGTACCGTAGCCTGGTTGCATTGGAGCGGCCCCCGGCTATAGTCCGGCCGAAAGTTTCGGCCTTTGGGCTAAACAGTTAACGGATCGGCCATTTCATGCTCATTTCGACCGCTTATGCCCAAGGGGCTCCTGGAGCGACGGCCACCAGCGACATCTTTATTCAGTTCATGCCGTTCGTGTTGATCATCGTGATTATGTATTTCTTGGTCATTCGCCCTCAACAGCAGCGCTTAAAAGCCCACCAGCAATTGATCGCCAATGTGCGCCGTGGCGACACGGTGGTCACTTCTGGAGGTATCATTGGCAAAGTTGTGAAGGTGCTGGAAGGCGACGAAGTTTTACTCGAAATCGCTGAAGACGTGCGTATCAAGGTCGTCAAATCCATGTTGGCAGATGTCCGGTCAAAAACCGATGTCGTCGGTCCGGACTCCAAGGGCAAGCCATCGGACGACGACAAGAAATAGTCCCGCCAGCCAAGACGAATGGAAAAAGTAAATGCTTCAATTTCAAACTTGGAAAGTTGTCGCAATTATCGCGATTTGCGTCATCGGATTTCTGACGGCACTGCCGAATTTTTTGCCGCTCGCCTGGCGGAACGAAATCGCGCGGTCCGCAAGTTTTCTTCCCCACCGGGCGATTACCCTGGGCCTGGATCTTCAAGGCGGCGTGTATGTCCTGTTCGAAGCACAAATTGAAGTCGCTGTTAAGGACAAACTT
Organism: Rhodobiaceae bacterium; assembly: GCA_009885515.1. Classification (GTDB taxonomy): domain Bacteria; phylum Pseudomonadota; class Alphaproteobacteria; order Micropepsales; family Micropepsaceae; genus SZUA-430. The sequence continues at coordinate 2,239 of VFKO01000253.1, forward strand.
CAAAATCTACTGGATGATGTGCGTAAGGGTTTGCGCAAGGCAAAAATCACCTACGGCGGTCTGTCGGCGTCCAAGGACGCCGTTCGGGTTCAAATTACAGAAGCTGGAAAATTGGAAGAAGCGCGCACCTTTCTGAAAGGTCTGGCACAACCGCTTGCAGGTGGGGTCATTGGAACAAGCGAGTATGACGTCGAGTTTGACCCAACTGGCAATGCTACGTTGACGATGACGAATGCAGGACGCGAACAAATCCGCGCCAATGCGATGGCGCAGTCGGTCGAAATTTTGCGCAAGCGCATCGATCCGGAAGGCACCAAGGAAATCACGATCCAACCGCAAGGCTCGCGGCGCATAATCGTTCAGGTTCCAGGCGAAAATGATCCTCAGAAGATTATTTCGCGCGGACAGGCTGCAGCAAAGCTGACGTTCCATTTGGTGGACGAAAATGCGCTTCCAGCCGACCTTCTGGCTGGGCGCGTTCCGGCGGGCTCCATGCTCCTGAACGAAACGGTCGGCCGCGGCGCCAATGCGCAAGAGGTTCCTATCGCCGTCAAGGAACGCGTCATCATTTCCGGTGATATGCTCAACAACGCACAAGGTGCGTTTGACGGGCAAACCAGTTTGCCGGTCATCACCTTCAAATTTAACACTGTAGGGGCGCGCCGGTTTGCCGACATTACGCGAGCCAATGTGGGCAAACGCTTTGCAGCCGTGCTCGACGGTAAAGTTATTACGGCCCCCAACATCAACGAGCCAATTCTTGGCGGATCGGGCCAGATCAGCGGAAACTTTACGATCGAGGAGGCCAACGAAACGGCTGTGCTGCTGAATTCAGGTGCGCTGTTCGTTCCGCTCAAGGCAGAGGAGCAACGCACCGTCGGAGCCGAACTAGGGCAAGACGCCGTGGAATCCGGCTCTTACGCAGCGCTTGGCGGGTTGATTTTGGTCGTAGCCTTCATGGCGCTGCAGTATCGCCTGTTTGGCATATTCGCAAACATAGCACTTATGGCAAATTTGCTTATGTTGCTTGGACTGATGACCGCTTTCGGCGCGACATTGACATTGCCAGGGATCGCCGCGTTTGTCTTGACCATGGGTATGGCCGTAGACGCAAACGTGCTCATTTACGAGCGCATTCGCGAGGAGCAGAGAAATGGCAAGCCGATCATGTCGGCGGTCGATGCCGGGTTTTCGCGTGCAATGTCCACAATCATCGACGCGAATTTGACCACGCTGCTCGCCGGCTTGATTCTGTTGATGATGGGCACTGGGCCTGTACGCGGCTTCGCAGTCGCGCTGTCCCTGGGTATCATGACCTCCGTCTTTACAGCCGTCTACATCACCCGGTTGCAGGTCATTTGGTGGCTAAAATCAAGCCGTCGCACGGAATTGCCAATATAATTTCGACCGCCCCGTTAAATTTATGGATGAAACGTCGACTTGGGAGGTCGATTGACGAGACCGCCGGTTGTACACTCCAATTGACCGGCAAATGAGTCGTTCAATTGAGGGGAGTACAACTGTTATGGCCGCGCTATTGTCCAATATGCGCAATACGTTGATCGCGGGTTTCGTGCTCGCGCTCGTTGTCTTTGCTGTATTCATCATGGTTGGCGGGTATGCGTTGTCCGCAATGCTGAGCGGTCAGCTATTCTGGGCATTCATTTTCCGCTGGCTGCACGTGATGTCCGGCATTTTGTGGATCGGTTTGCTCTACTATTTTAACTTCGTCCAGATCCCGACGATGCCAAAAATCCCAGACGAACAAAAGCCCGCAATATCCAAGTTCATCGCGCCCGAAGCCTTATGGTATTTCCGCTGGTCTGCCATGGCAACCCTCGTCACCGGGCTTATCTTGGCGTATCTGGTTGGCAACTTGTTTGGCGCGCTCACTTTGGGCGCGGCGGAGAGCTTTGTAAATCCGTCGTCGACTTTGATTGGCATGGGCATGTGGCTGGGCGGGATCATGTGGTTCAATGTCTGGTTTGTGATTTGGCCCAACCAGCAAAGGGCGTTGAACATTGACAACAAATTTCCTGACCTGAGCAAAGATCAACGCGGTGCGCATGGGCGAACGGCAATGTTGTTCTCCCGAACGAATTTCATGCTGTCGATCCCGATGCTGTTTTGTATGGTC
>VFKO01000193.1 GCA_009885515.1 Rhodobiaceae bacterium
GCATGGTGGACGGCGATATTCTCTATGTAGTCTACACCGGGCGGAAAGATGTCATCAGAATAATATCAGCCCGAAGGGCGGCGAAACATGAGCAGAAAACCTGGTTCCAGCTAGCCCCGGAGCAAGCGGCCCCCATGAAGCAGAGCGTCATTGAGCGCATGAAACGGACGCCGCAGGCAAAGATCATTCGCCGCGCCCTGGGCGTGACGCAGGAGGAATTTGCCGCCCGTTACCACATTCCCCTTGGTACGTTACGCGATTGGGAGCAAGGCCGCGCCACGCCGGACCAGCCTACGCGGGCCTATGTGACGGCAATTGCGCGTGACCATGATGGGGTGCAGAAGGCACTGCAAACATTTCAGTGACAGCACTGTCACCGAAATCTTCCAGTAACTCGCGTGCGCGCGCGTACTGGTCTGAAATCTCGCGGTGGCACGTCCAAGCTCACCCCGCCTGTGCGCTCTTGACGGCGGGCCCGCAAACATTCACCTCAACCGTCATGGGCGGGCACTTCTGTCCTCCGAAACCCGCAGGGCGAATGTGGCGACAGGTTACTGTGCCCCGCTCAACCTGCGCTCAGTCTTGAGCAAGCCAATTTCGCTGGGACACGATAATGGACTGCACCCTTCGTGTGAGACACGGAATTGGGAGATAGGTTGGCCGTCGCACCGGTGGAACGCTGGAGCTGGGCGACGCAAGCCCTGGACTTGCCGTCGTCATGACGTTCCCGCAGCTTTATGAAAACAGGCGCTTGAACTCGGATTCGGGGACACCGTAAGCTTCGCCGGCCAGCTTTTCAAGGCCTTCGCGGTTCACAATCGAAATGGCGCCACGTCCGGCCTGCACCAGTGCCAGGGCTACCAGCGCGTTCACGGCAACCGTAACACTTGCCCGCCGCACGCCCAGCCTCATGGCCAGCAGGTCGTGCGTCACCCTCAACTCGGTCCCGCCCGCCCTGTCGTCTGCCATCAACAACCAGCGCGCCAGCCGGATCTCAAGCGTGCTGCGTCCATTGACAAGCGCAGCGTGCGAAACCTGGACCATAAAGACGTGCGCATAGCGCTGCAATGACGTACGCAACCCGGCGCTTTTCTCCAGCGCGCCGCGCAAATGGTCCGCGGAGATTTGCAGACCCCCGCCCGGCTGTTGCATTGTCGTCGCACTCGGCGTTTGCTTCGCGCCCAATACGACGGCAAGGCCGGTGACACCTTCGCTGCCGATCAATCCGACTTCGATAGTGGTACCTCGCGGGTTGAACGCGGTCACAGACGCGATTCCGCTGTCTAGGAAGTAAACCGTGTCAATCGGTTTGTTGGCGCTTTCAAGCGTTTTGCGCAAAGGCAAATCGACCAGCTTCAAATGCGGGGACAGCAAAGAATAATCTTTGCGCGATAGCCGCATAATCTGCTGGTTGCTTGAGGTACTGCCGTTGCGTACTTTGATCACTGCTTGTCCTTCCGCTGCCCGAATGTGTTGAGCACAAGGTCAGTCGCTTTGGCCAATTGTTTGTAGGTACAGAATGGTACGATGCTGGTCGCCAACCAGACAAAATTTACAGGTTTCCCGTTCACTAAACCGCGATCTGCATGGATTTTTCGCTAACGGCGTTAAAGCCTACGCCAAGCTGACGTCGAGCACGTGCTCGGCCTCATGACCTTTGGCAGTAAACCAGGAACAGAGCGATCGAGGAAGATTTGTGTCGATCATAAAGCGCACGAAGGCCCTAGCTCGCGCCGACAAGGACCGGATGATCGACTTGATCGGCGGCATACTCAAGGCACGCCCTGATGTCGGCTGCTTCCAGGAAAGTGCAATCGGCAAGAATTTCATCGACCGTTGCACCGCCTGCCAGCATGTCCAGCACGTCTTTCACGCGCAGCCGGTAGCCGCGAATACACGGGCGCCCGCCGCACTTGTCCGCTTCGAAAGTGATACGATGAATTTCGGAGCATTTCGGTGACAGGGAGCATTTCGGTGACAGTGCAGTGCGCCGGGAGACCGGCAGAAAGTAGGCGGTGCAAGTCCGCTACAGTGAAGGAGGAGCTATCCACACTGACCCCGAGTCATGCGCTTGGCACCGCGAGGTGTCCGGCGAAGCGTTGACAGGGGATGATGTGGGCCAGCCATTGAGCGGCGAAAGCCCTAATTCCGGGTGCCGATGCTGTTATAGCGGCAGAAGGCAACATGAACCTGAACGATCATAGCCAGATCAGGCTCAACCCGGCGTCGTCGAAGACCCTGGCATGTATCGACGCTTTCTACACGGGAACCGGGAGGTCTCCATACTGGTCTCGATCTCAACTGGAAACGCGGTGACATGACCTGTCGCCGTATTCTCTTCCTTACGCCAAAACAGCCAACCTCACAGCGCGGACACAACGTCGGTCGCGCGGAAGTCGTTACCGGTGTAGAGCAGCGGCGCGCTGTGCGTCTTCGCCAGTGCATAGGCAAAGCAATCGCCAAAGTTCAATCCCGCCGCAGTGCCAAAGCCCCTGCCAAATCGAATACGCGCATGCATCGCCAACCGTGCCACCGGCTCATCAATAGCCGCGAGCGCAATGCTAAACTCGCTGAGGAATGCGTCGAGATCGGCAATACCCTGCTCTGGATTGCGATTGCGTCCCGCAAGCACGGTTCCAGCCTCGACATAATTGACAACTGACATTACCCGTGACCCTGCAGGTTCAAGTGCCAGCCGCACAGCTATCGCCGTTGCGTCCGGTTCGTCCAGCATCATCGCGACGACGGCTAAGGAATCGATGACGATCAATCAGCGTCCCCACTCGCATGGTCCCACTCTGCCTTGGTCACTGGCATCGTGTCGTAGCTAGGTCGAATCCGTTCAGCGAAGGCCTTGATCTGTGCCGGAAGATCGGCAGTAACGCTCCGGGCGGCGCGCTCGCGCTCGACGCGCTCCCGAAGAGCGGCAATCACTGCCTCAACGGTACCTTCCCCGGTGAGGAGCGTGAGTTCACGTGCCAACCGGTCTGCTTCGTCGTTCTTGATGTTGAGCGTCATCACAAGGCTCTCGGTAAGTATCGCAAGTTTAGCCCGCTTCATGCCCAATTGCACGCGCGTATTGGCAAGGAGAATTGCCGAAGTCGCGCTCCCCCCGCTAACGCACACCAAAGCCCCAAGAGGCTCAATTCAAACAAGGACATTTAGCGTTCTGGGATCGGAATGGATTGGGCTTCGAGCAAAAAGGGAATTAATTATTTCCGCACCGGGCGCCTGCGGCGCTTTGAGTGGTCGCGCACAAACCGCCTAAGGTGGAGCCAAGATGCCCAATTCAGCAAGCCTTTCGAACGCAACAACGTCGCTCACCGCCCCTTTCGCGCTAAAGCTCCGTGTTTCTTGGTGGCCTCGCTTAGTGATATGGACTTCCGCCCACTGCGATCCCACGCCGCCAACCTCTTGAGCCTGCAGCCCAACGCCGTTGTGAGGCTCATGGTGTCCGACCCCTTTTCCCCGCCGCCGCGACCATGTTCTTCGATCCATCGACGCC
>VFKO01000567.1 GCA_009885515.1 Rhodobiaceae bacterium
GCCGCGTCTGACCCGTTCAAATTCAAACCACGAGATAAGCCATGCTGAAAGATACCGCCCACCCCGCCGCACAGAATGACGACGTTGAATCACCATACGAAAGTGTCACTTCTTCACCAGTTGAATCGCCAAATTCCGCCGCAAAAAGCGAAAACACCGATGCGGCAGTGTCACTTTTTCCAACCCGCGCCGCACTTGCCCGCCAACCCAATCACACTGCCCGCACTGCCGAACAGGACACGAAATTCTTCGAAGCCCTCGCAGAAGGTTACCCCGTTCGCATCGCCTGCAAGAACGCGGAATACAAGCGCCAGGTTGTTTATCGCTGGCGCGGGGAAGATCCGAAATTCAAGGAATTGTGGTTTGACTCCCTCACCATCGCCGACGATCTGTTGGAAGAAGAAGCCAACCGCCGCGGACGGGTCGGCTATGACGAGGCCGTCTATTATCGCGGCGTGCTCATCGGCTACCGCCGCAAATACTCCGACCGCTTGCTGCTCGCCCGCCTCAAAGCCGTCAGACCGGAACTCTATGGCACCGCCAATGACAGGCGCGCATTCCTGAAACCGTCAAACCCGCCAAAAGTGGAGTTCGTTGTCCGCAACCATTTGCTCGAGGCCTGCGAAAGAGCAAAGCTCCAAAAACAGTCATAGACCGCAAAATGGTACACCCGGAGCGATTCGAACGCCCGACCCCCAGATTCGTAGTCTGGTGCTCTATCCAGCTGAGCTACGGGTGCCTTGCGCCAACAGCGCCGCCAAGTTGCGGCGCCAAGCGAAAAGAGGCGCGGAACTTATGCCGCGCAGGCCCACGGCGCAAGGCCAGAAAAGTTGACCAGAAAAGCCCGGCCCCGCGCCATTTTGGGGCGCCAGAGGCACTTGCCCGCATTGCAACCGCGCCGGACGGGCTTATTGTCGCCGTGATCGTCGTGGAGTCTGCCACGACCTCTGGGGTAAAAATCATGTCACGTCGCAATTTCGTGCGCGTTTTTCCAAGCCTTGTGCTGTGCGCCGCACTCAGTGCCTGCTCGACGATGAGCGGCAACTTGTTTCCCGATAAGCCTGCCAACCCGGCCGCGCCCACCAACGCCATGCCGCAAGCAGGAACCTCGATCTTCACCCCCGTCGGTGTTGTGCCCGGCGTCAATACCGGCACCCCGCAGTCCGCCCAGATCGTAAGCCTGCGCAGCCGCCTGGTCGCCTTGATCGGCGAAGTCTCGGCGCGCAATGCCACCCTCTCCGAAATCCGGCAACGCGCCGCCGGCGAGGGCGCACTTTATCGCATCGCCAAAAGCGCCCTGAACTCGACCGCAACCCCGAACTCGCAATCGCTGCAAAAGGCGCAGACCGCGCTCGAGCGCTTGTCGGCCGCCACAAATTCGCTCGACGGTGAAATGCGCATCATCGCCCGCGGCTCCGCCGAGTCAAACAAGCTGATGACGGAATCGCTCACCATCCGTGACGGCAATGAAGCAGACCAAAGCCAGCTCAACACCCTGCGCGGTGAAATCGGCCAAACCGCAAACCAGCTCGACCGCATGGTCAACGAAATCTCGAATGAATGGGCAGCGCAGTCCGCCTTCCTCGCCAAGGAACGCGCCACCCTGGCAACTTTAGGCGTAACCCCTTCGGCGGCCGCACCCGCAGCGGGCCAGGCCTCAACGGCCCCGCCGCCCTCACTCTCAAGCCCGGCTTTCGTCACCATCAAATTCGACCGGCCCAACGTCACCTATCGCGATGCCTTGGCCCAAGCGGTATCGACCGCCAGAAAACGCAAGCCCGATGCAACCTTCGATGTGGTTGGCGTCGCCGCAGGCCGCGCAGTTGTTCCCGACGCGACCGCAAATGCCACCAATGTCGTCAACACGTTGACGAGCCTTGGCGTCGATCCGGTAAAAATCCGGGTCTTCAACGCCTCAAGTCCAGCTATCCAGTCGCACGAGGTGCGCATCTATGCCCGCTGAGTAAAACCGTTCGCATGCACAGTCCGATACGCCTCCCAAGGCCCCAGCGCCTTGGCCTCATAAACCCCGCGGCCAACCGCGCGCGCCAGACAGTCAGCTGCCAGCGACCCAAGCATCGAAATCTGAAACGGCAACGGCTCAGCAACAGCGCGTTCACCCGTTGCGATCACAAACACCACGTCGCCATCAACGGCCGTATGCACCGGGCGCAGCGACCGCGCCAGCCCATCCTGCGCCATGATCGCAATCCGCTTGGCCTGCGCCGGGCTGAGCATTGCATTGACCGCAACAACCGCGATCGTCGTATTTTGCATCGGCAGCGGTGGCCGCTTGATGTCGTCAGGCAAGCTCAGTGAGGGGACACCGTGCTTGGGTGGAATTTGACCGCCCATCTCGTTGCTCTGTTCAAACGGCCACGCCCACAACGTCGACGTCCCTGGCATGACCGGCGAGCCAAACGCGTTCACAGCCACAAGGGCACCGATCTCAAACGCGTCATCGGTCACGATCGACGCCGACCCCAGGCCGCCTTTATACGCCCCCGCACGCGCCCCATATCCGGCACCTGCATTGCCCAACGCGAAATCTTCCGCCGCCGCTTCGCAAGCAGCCACCCCAAGCGTGCGGTACGGCGGTTCTTGTCCCCAGTTCTTGTTGCCGCCATTGGTCAGATCGAACAAGATGGCCGCAGGCACGATCGGCGCCACCATCGGCGCCCCGGCCAGCCGGTATCCGCGCCCCGAATGCGCCAACCAATTGGTCACTGCACCTGCCGCATCCAGCCCAAACACCGAACCTCCCGACAGCACAATGGCGTCGATCCCGACATTCAGCCCTTCCGGCAACAGCGCCTCGGTTTCACGCGTCCCCGGCGCGCCGCCACGCACATCGACCGCGCCAACCGCGCGGCCTTCGGCTAGGATTACTGTCACACCGGTCATGGCGGAGGTGTCTTCGCCATTGCCGACTTTAATGCCACGAACATCAGTAATGAGATTGCGGGAGCCAGGACCTGTCATGCGCACAACGCTAACGCTGCACGCGGCACTTCGCAAATCGCTAGTGATCGCCTTAACACTTTTCACGTGGACAGCCGCAAGCGCAGACTTGCCAGGCGGTTCCGTCATCGTCGCCTCGCACCCCCTCGCCACCGACGCCGGCCTTGAAATGATGCGCAAAGGCGGCAGCGCCGTCGACGCCGCCATCGCCGCCCAATTGGTCATGAGCCTTGTTGAGCCGCAATCATCGGGCATCGGCGGCGGACTGTTCCTGGTCTCTTGGCAAGCCAAGTCGAAGAAGTTGGAAACCTACGATGGCCGTGAAACAGCGCCCAAGTCCGTCACGCCGAACCTGTTCCTCGGCGCCGACGGCAAGCCTCTAAGCTTTGTCGATGCCGTCGTCGGCGGAAGATCAGCCGGCGTACCCGGCGTCATCGCAACATTGTGGCTCGCCCACAAAGAGCATGGAACCCTGCCTTGGGCAGACCTCTTTCAACCAGCAATCGCGCTCGCTGAGAGCGGGTTTCCCGTTTCACCGCGCCTGGTCAAAGTCATCGCGATGGTGCCTTCGCTGGCACTGATCCCGGACACCGCCGCCTATTTTCGACCAGGTGGCAAAGCACTGGCAGTCGGCGATATCCTCAAAAACTCAGCCTACGCGCAAACCCTTCGCACCATCGCCGCCAAAGGCCCCGACGGTTTCTACAAAGGTGCGGTTGGCCAGGCAATCGTGGATGCAATTGTCAAAGCCCCGCGTGGCGCAGTCGCCCTGACGTTGAACGACTTGGCGTCATACAAACCCAAAAAACGCCAGCCCGTCTGCGGCACTTATCGGGCCTACAAGATTTGCGGCATGGGGCCACCAAGCTCAGGCGGCGTGACCTCGCTCCAGATTCTGAAAATGTTGGAACGCTTTGACATCGCCGGCATGACGCCCATGTCGGCACAAGCCATCCACGTCTTTGCCCAGGCCCAACGCCTGGCCTTCGCCGACCGCGCCGCTTATCTTGCCGACCCTGACTTTGTCAGCGTTCCGCTCAAAGGCTTGCTCAACCCCGTCTATCTCGCGCGGCGCTCGCGCCTCATCTCGTTGACATCGGTGTTGGCACAAGTCCAGCCCGGCAACCCAAAAGGCGCTGATCGAACCTTGCGTCGCCTGCGCATCCCCGACAACTCAAAACCTTCAACCGCCCACATCAGCATCATGGATCGCAACGGCAATGTGGTGTCCATGACCACCACCGTAGAAGGCCCCTTCGGCAGCCACCTGATGGCGGGTGGTTTTATCCTGAACAACCAGCTCACCGATTTTGCCTTCGAGCCGCGCACCGGCAATCAAGGCTTCGCCAACGCCCCCCAGGCTGGCAAGCGCCCACTCTCTTCAATGGCGCCAACATTGGTGTTCGATGCCAAAGGCAAACTCTTCGCCGTCATGGGATCACCCGGCGGCTGGCGCATCATTCCCTATGTCACCAAAACTCTGATCGGGATGATCGATTGGAAAATGGACACCGCCTCGGCGATCGCACTCCCCAACATCGCCAGCCGCTCAGGTCCTGTCGAAATTGAAGATGGCCGGGGACTGGACAAAGTTGCCGGCGAACTCAAAACGCTGGGCCACGAAGTCAGGTTCGTTGAACAAACCAGCGGCCTGAACGGCTTCCGCATCACCGCTCAAGGCATCGACGCCGCAGCCGACAAACGCAAAGAAGGAACCGTCGCTGCAGATTAGGCAATCATGGCAGCAAGGCCACGAAAAGCCAGGTCCTTTGCCGTCACCAGATAACACGGAATCGATGCTAGGTAATGCCGCATCCGCCCCTTGGCCTCAAAGCGATAACGAAACAATTTGACATCGAACAGATCGCCCCATTGGGAAACGATGCCACCAGCAATATAAACCCCGCCACGCGCGCCCAACGTGAGTGCCACATTCCCCGCAACACTGCCAAGCCATGCCGTGAATTGCGATACCGCTTCAACCGCCACCGGATCACTCAGGGTTTTCGCCGCCCGCGCGATGTCATGGGCGATGGGCTTTTGCTTTAGGTTCACACCATCCAGTGCCGCAATCGCCAGATACAAAGTCTCAAGCCCCGGTCCCGAAAGCACCCGCTCGACTGACACGTGCCCATACTCGCGCATCAACTGATAGACAATCGCAAGTTCGCGCGCATTCGTCGGCGCCAGATCGGCATGCCCGCCTTCACCTGCTGCCACCAGCCACTGGCCGGCGCCGTCAAAGACAGCACTTGCCACACCCAGCCCAGTGCCTGGCCCAAGCGCAACCTTGGGCGCGCTGGCCAAAGGCTCGCCTCCGCCGATCTGGATGAGATCACCGCCGCTCAGTCCCGGAACCGCGCGCGCTACGGCCTCAAAGTCATTAACCAGCACCACGCGCGATGCTCCCGTCGCCAATGCAATGTCGCCCGGCGCAATCTTCCAGGTGCAGTTCGTAAGTTCGATCCCGCCGCCAATCAGCGGCCCCGCCGCACAAATGCCCGCCGCCGCAATGGGAAACGACAGCCCCGCGACACCGGCGTAGTCACGTACTGCAGACTCAAAGTCTGGATAAATGGCCGTCAGCCAGGCTTCGACAGCCTCAATGCTTCCCTCAGGCGTCAGTGTCGCGAAGCGCACGTTTGTGCCCCCGATATCCGCAAGCACCGCCTTGATAGACCTCATGCCACATCACCCGGCAGCACTGTCGCGTCTGGAATGGTAATCCGGAAAGTCGTACCGCCAGCACCGCTCTGTGTCACCACGACATCGCCGCCATGGCCGCGAACCAATTCGCGCGCAATCGCCAGACCAAGCCCACTCCCACCAGCGCGCCCTTTGCGCGAGAAGGGTTCGAACAGGTGGTCGCGAGCAGCATCAGTTATGCCCGGACCGTTGTCCGAGAGGTCAATAGCAACCATGCCGTTGGTCCGCTGTGCCGAAAGCGTCACTGCGCCACCGGCTTTGCCCTCTAACGCCTGGACGGCGTTTCGCCCGATATTGATCAACGCGCGCAGCAACTGCTCGCCGTCCGCATCAACCCGCAAGGCCGGATCAAACGAATTCGTCCACGAAATCTGCCCCCCGCCCGCAGCGAGCGCCGCATGCATCGCTTCCTCCGCCAGTGGAAATAGATCCTGCCGCAGACGCCGCGGTGGCGCTTCCTCCGCCCGGCCATACTTCAGAGAAGTCGTTGCAAGCGCGATCGCCCTGTCAATCGATTGCATCAAGCGCGGCGCCAAAGCCTTCACCGCCGGATCTTGGCTGTTGGCCAACCGGTCCGATGCGAGCTGCGCCGTCGCCAGAATGTTGCGCAGATCATGCTGAATTTTGGCAACCGCCGCCCCCAGTGCCGCCAGATGCTCACGTTGCTGCAAGGCCTGCCGCAATTCGCTCTGCATCGTCGCCAGCACACGCTCCGCCTGTCCGATTTCGTCGGTCCGCTTGCTTGGAACAATGATGCGTTGCACATCATCCGGCCGCTCCTGGAATCTCACCATGGATTGCGTAACCGTTTTCATAGGCCGGACAAACAGAAAATACAAAGATGTAAAGACCAGTCCGGACGTGAACAACGCGATCATCAGCGACAACGCAAATATGCGCCCGGTAAAGGTAATCAATTCATCCCTGATCGGCGCCTCATCAATCAGAATGTCGATATAGTCGCCACCGCCCAGCCTAGGCAAGCTCTGCACCCGCAGCACCCGGTTACTCTGGGCAAACATGCAATCAAAGCTGTGCCACAAAAGCTCCGGCCACCAGATCGATCTCAAGTCGACCTGCACATTGGGCGTTGGGGGCACGGACTCGGCCAGGTACAGCCGCCTTGTATTGTTGCGCTTCAGGGCTACCAGTCGCACACCCGCATTGGCCAGCAACTCGCGCCGCAAAGTCGGCGAAAGTGCCATGTCTCCCAGTTCATCAAGCGCCAGCACCGCAATTTGTGCCGCAGCCAGACGGTTTGCGAGCAGATCGTGATAATGCCGTGCGGCCGAAGGGAAATAGATCATCACCTCAGCCAGCATCACAAATAGCGTGGTAAAAAACAGCAACCGGCCCGACAGACTTGAAATCAAGTTTCGGTCCAAAAACGCGCGTATCTTATGAACGGTGCTAGCCATCGCTGGTCGAACAGATATCACACCAGCATACTGTGTCAGAAAAAGTTCAGTGGATTAACCGAACCAGGACAAGAACTTAACCAGCCACTTGGTACGCGGTGCAAACAACGCCGGGGTGAAATGAGCGCTGGCCGCACGTTTCGAAACCTCACTCAGCGTCGGATAGGCAGCAACCGTACCCGCCATTGCGCTCAGTTTCATCTTTTGCCCAATGGCCATCACCCAAGGTAAAATCAGTTCGCCCGCACGAGCGCCGACAATAGTCGCTCCAACCGGCCGCCCCTTCACGACAACAATTTTGGCAAATCCATGCGTCTCGCGCTCGGCCTGAGCCCTGTCGTTATCGTGCAAGGGCCACCTTGAAATGCTGAACTTGAGCCCCGCCTCAACCGCCTGGGCTTCCGATGTACCCACATGCGCAAGTTCGGGATCGGTGAATGTACACCACGGAATCGCAGACAGATCAGTCTTCACCGGCAATTTGAACAACACCCGCCGGACAATCAGCCCGGCGTGATATCCGGCAACATGCGTAAACTGCAAACTTCCGGCAACATCGCCAATTGCAAATACTTTGCGATTTGATGTCCGCAAACCGGCATCAACTTCAATGCCCTTGCGGGAATATTTGACACCGGCAGCTTCCAAATTAAGCCCATCAACATTCGCCGAGCGCCCGGCCGCCAGCAACAAATGTGACCCCGAAACGGTTTCACTCCGTCCATTGCTGGCAAAAGAAACGGCGACACCACCCTCTGCTTTAGCCACCGCAGTTACCATGGCATTCTCGCGAATGACAACACCCTCGGCCAGCAAAACAGCGCGAACGACCTCAACCGCTTCGGGATCGTCCTTGGGCATGATCTGTTTGGCTTCAAGCACGGTGACGCGCGCTCCCAACCGGCGATGTGCCTGCGCCAACTCAAGCCCGATCGGCCCACCACCGATGACGACCAAATGCTCGGGCAGCGTCAAATTGTCGAACACCGTCTCATTCGTCAGATAAGGCGTTTGATCAAGACCAGGAATCGGCGGCTTGAGCGGCGCTGAACCCGTGGCAACAATATAAGCGCGCGCCTTGATACGAAAGTCGCCAGCTTCAACCTCATCAGCAGAGGCAAACCGCGCCTCCGCCTTGATCACCCGAACGCCCAGCTTTACGAAGCGCTCGACGGAATCATTGGGCTCAATGGCCGCAATCACACTTTTCACGTGGCGCATCACCCGGGGAAAATCAGCTTTCGGTTCCCCCGCATCAACGCCAAACTCCCGCGCGCGCCGGACGGCATGGGCATGATGACCTGCCGCGATCAAGGCCTTGGAGGGCACACATCCGTAGTTCAGACAATCGCCACCCATTTTGTGGCGCTCGACCAGGGTCACTTTGCATCCCAATTGAGCGGCGCCCGCCGCCACTGACAGTCCCCCGGAACCCGCGCCAATGATGCACAGATCAACATTCAACCGTTCAACCATTGGAGACCCGCTTCGCCGCAACAGCCCTGTAGACGATGGGAATCAGAGACAAAACAACCAGTCCCGCAATCGGGATGTAAAAATCAGGACGCGCCAACAGTCCCAAAAGACTGAGATCGGGCTGCTCACCGGCATCGAACAAGGCGTTGAGGCCGTTTCCGATGCTGGCAAATACAAACGCACCCGGAATAATGCCGATGAAAGTGGTTGCGACAAAAACAGTTATCGAAACACCTAGGAATGCCGGCGCAAGGTTGACCAGCCAAAACGGAAACAGGGGCACCAATCGCAGGAGCAACAGGTAACTAAACGCGTTCGCCTTGAAGCCTTCTTCCATTGTTTTGACCTGTGAGGCAAATCTTTGCCGCAGTGGCTCGCCAAGGGCCGACTTGGCCACAACAAACAAAATTGTCGCGCCAATGGTCGCGCCAATCACGATCCATGCAGCGCCAAACACACTGCCGAACAGGAACCCTCCTGCAACGCTGAGCACAACGCCCACAGGCAGCGAAAGGGCAGCGACCGCGATGTAAGCTGAAATGAACACGAGAACAGCCTCTGCCTTGTGCGCCTGCACCAACGACCGGAGCGTTTCCCGGTTTTCCTTAAGTGCATCAAGCGTCAAATAGGAACTGAGCCCGGAAGCGAAGAACGCCACCAAACCCGCCGCCAGCAACAACAGCGGCAAGAAGCGTGCGAACGAAAACCGGGTTGAGCCCGGCGGCTGCGATGTCTTATTCATGCCCCTCACTTAGCCTCATTCAGCGACCAGTCATAGTCATAGCCACCTATCGTTTTGATGCCCGCAAGTTTCGCTTTGAGTTCCGGAGCGGCAAATGCCAACAAGTGTTGGATCAGTTCCTGATCGCTGGCACCAAAGTCCGCCCTATACCAAGAGTAGATGCGCGACAGGTGGACAGCGCCACCGCTCACCCTGACCCCGCGTGGATGATTGATGTAGTCGCGCGCGCCCTGCGTCAGCATCTGATCAAGCTCAGACGCGGTGAAAGGTTTGGCCATCAGGTTCGGACAACTGATCGAAGCACAATTGACGGCATAGTGAACGCGCGGGTCTCGCCAAATTTTCCGCAGGATATCGTGCTCAATATTGTCGAGTGACAGTTTCCGGCCCTCGATAACGACCAAAGATTTCTTCCATGGACCTGACGAGAAGAGCGCCCCACCAAGTGAGATATCCTTGATCGACTTCACTGGATAGCGATCCACCACCACATCTATAGTCACGGCGTTGTACAAATTGATCCAGAACGCCCGCTGTTCATCGGGCTTTAGTACCCTAACCTTCACTTTTTCAAGCGCCGCAATATAGGACTTCAGCAGCGCCTTGTCGGCTGCGCTGACTTTGCCATACCTCACCAAATTGATGTTGGCATTGGATGGCACAACGTAGCGGCCGAGAAACTGCTGCCAGGTGGAGTGATCAATGGTCATTGTCGCTCGAACGTCATGGTGTGAAAAAAACTCTGCAAGATCTTCCGCACGCGCCTGTCCCAAGACCGAACCAAACACAAAACTGCACAAAGCCAGCAATCGGGCAATTTGATCTATCATTTGACCCACAATTCAGTCTGGATGTCAGACCACCGGAATATCGACTTCCCTGTAATGCCCTCCTTGACACAATTGGCCGGTCACGGGACACTCACAATCCTGGTAGCCTCCAGCCCTGATGGCCACCAGCGATTTGACTTGAAGTCCCAAATTCCCTATATGCGCGCTCCGCCAGACTGGAATACATAAGGAACGCCGCCGTGAAGCGCACATATCAGCCCTCGAAGCTTGTAAGAAAGCGCCGCCACGGTTTTCGCACCCGCTCGGCGACCGGAAACGGGCGCAAAATACTGGCAAACCGCCGCGCTCACGGGCGCAAGCGCCTTTCGGCTTAGCGCCCCAAAAACCCCGTGTGCTAGATCCTAGCGCGCCGAAAGATAAGGTCAAAGTGTCGCGTTTGATCAAGCGGGCCGATTTTCTGCGGCTGGCGAAAGGCCGCAAGTACGCCACTCCGGGCCTTGTGCTGCAAATGGCAGCAATGCCTGATTTATCCGATGGCTTGCGTGTAGGCTTCACAGCCACCAAGAAGATTGGCGGAGCGGTAACAAGAAACCGTGCAAAACGACGCTTGAGAGAAATTGCACGCACCGTCCTGCCCCTTTATGCGAGACAAGGCTGTGACTATGTGTTGATTGCGCGCGACGCAACGCCCACCCGGCCGTTCGCGACATTGATCGAAGATCTCAAACTGGCTCTCCTCAAAGTTCATGGAAGCCGCCCAAGGAAGCCAGAGGACGCATGACGGCGATGATGTCGGTATCGCACGCGGCAAAACGCTTGGTGCAAGCACCAGTGCATGCCTACAGATACATTATATCCCCTCTCATCGGACCGGTGTGCCGGTTTCAACCAACGTGTTCGGCCTACGCGCTTGAAGCGATTGAAAGGCATGGGGTCACAAAGGGCGTGTGGCTGACGGCACGGCGCCTCGCACGCTGCCATCCCGTAAAATGGCTCGGAGGCAGCGAAGGATTCGATCCCGTGCCCGAGCGCGCAACACGTCACGATTGTTCCAGGTCATCCCAATGAATAACAAAAAACCAGACACCGCCAACTATATCGCGGCCTTGGCGCTGAGCGCTGTGGTCCTCATCTTGTGGCAGTACTTCTTTATCGCACCTATGGCCGAGAAACAGCGGTTAGCGGCAGAACAATCTACACCCGCCACAACCGCTTCGCCTGCAACGCCCGGCGCCCCTCCTCTCGCAGCCCCTGCGCGCACTCAACCCCGGGAAACGGCTCTCGCGTCAAGTGGAGCGCGCCTGCGCTTCGACAGCGCGAAGGTCGATGGCTCCATCAAGCTCACCGGCGCCCAGATCGACGATCTGCGCTTGAAGCAATATCGTGAAACATTGGATCCCAAGAGTCCCGAAGTCGTCTTTCTGACACCTCACGGAACGCCGGTCGCGACCTTTGCCGAAACCGGATGGGCCGCCTCACCGGGATCAGATACGAAAGTGCCAAATGCGGCATCCGTTTGGAACACGCCGGAACAAATACTCACCCCTGCCGCACCAGTCACCCTCACATGGAACAATGATGCGGGCCTGACCTTCAGCCGCCGCATCGCACTCGACGAAAATTATATGTTCACAGTCACAGACACGGTTGAAAACAATTCCGCCGTGCCGGTCACCCTGTTCCCATACGCAATAATCACGCGCGAAGGAGAACCCGTTCACGAGGCGGCATGGACCCTTCACGAAGGGCTTTTCGGTGTCCTGGAAGGATTGCTCGAAAAGCACACTTACGAAGACATGCGCGACCCAAAATCATCCGAGATCAAGTTCGAAGGAACCGGCGGCTGGCTTGGCGTCACCGATAAATATTGGATGGCAACCCTTATCCCGCCGCAAAAGGAAAAATTCACCGCTCGCCTGTCTCTCTCGCGTGAGAACGGCGGTGAGACGTTCCGTTCAGACTACTTGCTTGGCGGACGGACTATCGCACAAGGCGCCAAAGTGAGCGTCACGCATCATGTGTTCGCCGGCGCCAAAGTCGTTTCGTTGGTGGAGGAATATCAAAAAACGCTTGGAATTTTCCGCTACGACATGACGATCGATTGGGGGTGGTTTTCGTTCATCACCTATTGGATGTTCATAGGGCTTGATTGGATCAACAAGCTCGTCGGCAATTTTGGTGTCGCAATCATTTTGCTCACCGTCCTGGTAAAAATACTCTTCTTCCCCTTGGCCAACCGCTCTTACGAGTCGATGACCAAAATGAAGAAAGTCCAGCCTGAAATGAAAGTCATTCAGGAGCGTCACAAGGAAGATCGCACAAAATTGCAACAAGAACTGATGGCGCTCTATAAGCGCGAAAAAATCAATCCATTGATGGGTTGTATCCCGCTGCTGCTGTCAATCCCGATATTTTTCTCACTCTACAAAGTCTTGTTCGTCACCATCGAAATGAGACACGCCCCCTTCTTCGGTTGGGTTCAAGATCTGGCCGCAGCCGATCCTACAAACATTTTCAACTTGTTTGGCGCCCTGCCCTTCACCGCGCCGTCTTGGTTGCATATCGGTGTGTGGCCACTGCTGATGGGCATCACCATGTGGTTTCAAATGAAAATGAGCCCTCCGTCGCCCGATCCGACCCAGCGGCAAATGATGGTCATGATGCCGCCGGTCTTCACCTACCTCATGGCGGCATTTCCTGTGGGCCTTGTGATCTATTGGACGGTCAACAACATCCTGTCGATCCTGCAACAATATGTCATCATGCGCCGCCTGAATGTGCCACTTGATGTCTCGGTGAAAATGCCGGAATGGCTATCCAAGCTGATTGCCCGGCGGACCAGCGGCTCCTCATCGCCCGGTGAATGACCTAGCCATGCCAAACCACGACGAACCGGACACGAAGTCGCTCAAGAGCGGCCACATTCTCTTCGCTCAAGAATGCACCTTCCTACGCCCGGTCGCCGATTTCTCCGAAATGCCGGCATTAAAGTTGCCCGAGATTGCATTCGCCGGGCGTTCCAATGTTGGAAAATCCAGCCTCATCAATGCGCTCACAAACCGCAAGACGCTGGCCCGCGTTTCCAACACGCCGGGCCGCACGCGTGAAATTATCCTTTTTGACCTTGGTGAGCGGCTCACCATAGCCGATTTGCCGGGATACGGGTTTGCACGGATTTCGAAAGTCACGTCCGAAAATTGGCATCGCTTGATTGACTCGTATTTGAGGCGCCGCACTCAGCTTCAACGCGTTTGCCTGCTCATCGATTCTCGCCACCCCGCTCACGACAGCGATCTGATGATGATGAAGCTGCTCGACGCCGCCGCAGTTTCTTATGTTGTGGTGTTAACAAAGCTGGACAAGTTAAACGCTGCTGAAAAAGACCGCGCGATTAACGATGCTACCTTGCTGATGAAAAGCCATCCGGCCGCCCATCCGGAACTGTTTGTCACCTCGGCTGAAAAAGGTGACGGCATACCGGCACTTCGTGCCCACCTCGCACGCGTGGCGCTGCCGCCCGAAAAGCGCTATAAGACGAACTCCGGCGGAAAACGTGCATGAATTCAGGACCCGACGACAACAATTTCCAAGGCAAGGACGAACGCGTGCAGAATTTGCGCCAGCTCGCAAAATGGCGTGCGACAGCGCGTGTCCTGACGGAAGCTCTCCCCTTCATTCTGCAGTATGACCAGAAGACTTTGGTTGTGAAGTATGGTGGCAACGCGATGGGCGAAGAAGGCGTCGCCGAACACTTTGCCCAAGACATCGTGCTCATGCGCCAGACCGGAATAAATCCCGTTGTTGTGCACGGCGGCGGCCCACAGATCGGCGCCATGCTCAAGCGCTTGGAAATCAAATCGAGTTTCATTGATGGCCTTCGCGTCACCGATCAAGCCGCGATCGAAATCGTGGAAATGGTCCTGACGGGCACGATTAACAAACAAATTGTCACGGCCATCAACCATGCAGGAGGCAAGGCCGTTGGTGTGTCAGGAAAAGATGGCCAGCTCATCATAGCAAAAAAACTGCTTCGCTCGAAGTTTGATCCTCAAACCGGTAAATCAGAGCCGGTCGATCTTGGGTTCGTTGGCGAGCCTGAAAAAGTAAACATAGAGGTCCTTCAAACAATTGTTCAGGCCGACATGGTGGCGGTCATCGCGCCGATTGGCGTGGGCAAAGCTGGTGAAACTTATAACATCAACGCCGACACAGTCGCAGGCGCGGTCGCCGGAGCGCTGAACGCCGACCGGCTCCTCCTGCTGACGGATGTGCCAGGCGTAATGGACCGCAACGGGAATTTGATAGAACAACTCACTACAACCGAGGCGCGCGCCCTCATTGCCGATGGCACAATTTCGGGCGGAATGATCCCAAAAATCGAAACTTGCATCGATGCCATTGAACGCGGCGTAAAAGGGGCTGTTATCCTCGATGGCCGTATCCAGCATGTGTTACTTATTGAATTGTTTACAGAACACGGCGCTGGCACCATTATCCTGCCTGGATGAAAACAAGCAATAATCAAGGCACGGTGGTGACAGCTTCGTTCGCGTCTCGCGCTCTCGTTTTTGCCCTGGGTGCAATGCCGTTCATTGCCACCTACTTGCACGCGCAAGAAGAAGGCGCACCGGAGACCGCACCATCGCGCCCGGTCGTCTTGCAAATGACTCCCGGAAGTTCACTCCGGCCACAACTGCCCGCAGCCAACAATACGGCCAATCCCCAAAAGCCGAAAATACTTCCCGCTCCTGCCTCACGCACTGACGCAGTTACGAATTCACAGCGATCTGGCCCCCCGGACAAACTTTCTCCCAACGACTACACATTTTGCAATCGCACATCATACGCTGTAACGATCGCCGTTGGCATAAAGAATGGCGCCCTGCTTGCAACACGGGGTTGGTGGATCATACCTGCGGGAGAATGCAAAGTCGTAATCAAGGGACCACTCACGCAATCAACCTATTTCAGCTTTGCCCGCTCATCATTCGCGCACACCGGACCAATTCGCACGTGGGGCGGCACGCACAACCTGTGCACGGGCAAAGGCAATTTCCAAGCTTCAGGTGACGGCACCAACCAGTGCGGTCCTGGTTATGTCGCACAAGGCTTCGCAAAAGTTGACACAGCCGGAAATGCAGGCTGGCTCACAATGCTCTCTGAAAATTCCAGCTTTAAGAACATGGAGCAGGCGCGGGTCGCCGGTCTGCAGCGGCTATTGTCTGACGTAGGAGCTTTCACCGGTCCTATTGACGGAATTGCCGGTCCGAAATTCAATGAGGCTCTTGCTCAAATCCGGGCGGCTTTGTCGGTTTCTGGTTCGGACGCCGCAGGTTTGTACAGTAAGTTGCACGCCGAGGCGACCCGGTTGCAAACCGCCGCTGGGCTTACGTTTTGCAATCGAACTCAAGACATCATTTGGACCGCCTTCGGGAGGGTCGTTCAAGACAAAGCGCAGAGTAAAGGGTGGTACCGGCTACAGCCTGAACAATGCGAAAAAGTCATTAAAGAACGGCTGGCCGAACCCTTTATCTACGCCTTTGGCGCCGCTGAACGAAATGAAGGTGTGCCCGAAACTTGGGGCGGCAGAAAACCGTTTTGTACCAAAGAGTCTACGTTTGAATTTGACGATTCAACGAATTGCCCCGGAAAGGGTTTCACGAACACGGGGTTCTTTCAAATTAATACACTTGGCCGGCCAGGAGTGATGTTTGAGTTTGTCTCGCGCATACCCGCCCCAGAATAAACCCAATCCTTGGACTCCTGCATTAGGCCTTGCAGCCAAAATAACTCAGATGCCAATTCATTTCGTCTTGGGTCAAAGGGAAGTGCACGCCCTCCCGCGCCAACAACAGTTTCGCACCTGATAGCCGCGCTATGCCAGATTGAATCTTGACTGAAACGCGCATTGAAAGCCCCGCCCTCCATACCATCGCGGTTATCGCCTTGCCCGATTGGCTCACCAGAATCCGGTCAACAATTGGCTTGGGTATATTGGTAAGCACAGCAAGGGCGTAACTGACAGTTCGCCGATCTCCACCTTCGGCTGCATTTGAAATGAACTCGTCGTCGAGTTTTCCAGATGCCAGCGCACCTTCGATCACGGATCTTGCTTGATCGTCGGCCGAGACAACACCCTCGCGTACACCTTCGGCCTCCAGGCGCTCGCGCACGCGCTTGCTCAGAAATCCAGCAGTTTCTTCATTCAGATCACCACGCTCGCACAACAAGCGCAGCAATGATGAACTCACAAATCCAGCAATTCGCTTGACCGCTCTGAGCGAAAGATCGGCCCGCATAACGACGGGTTGATGCCAGGCCTCAATGCTTGCAGCTTGTTCAATGACACGGTCGAGCGCATCTTCACGAATCTGAGCGTTTGGATTGGCAAGTAATGCAGCGATCGCCGAAACATCAAAGCTCGCCACCAGGGCATCGCAAACCGGTTCGCTGACCGTACCGCGTTTCGCGATGGCAGCCAGGCCACCCTCCACGCGGGCACCCGCAACAATCTCAATCAAATCCTCGTCCGATAGCAACGGCGAATACTCAAGAACCGGCGCACAAACAATCAACTCCAAGTCCTGTGCTAACTGCTTGACGATATAGGCCGGAACATGCGCGGAGGCCCTGATTTCCTCTGAAAGAATGGCCCGCACACGAGGTAAACTATCGCGCGCTAACCGTTCCATCACTTCAATTGCAAGATCTCGAACGCGCGATGCTTCATTCGGGTCCAATCCCGGCACCAGCCGCCCGATCTTGCGCGCCAGTTCGCATCGCACGTCGTCATCGTTGTCCGATGTCAGTATTCTGTTAGCCTGATGGGGTGTCGAAGGGTTCGCCGCAACCTTCCGCCGGACCACAACGCACTGATCCGTAGCCAAAAAATAGAGTATCTCAGGCTCAACCCCTTCCTGCCCCGCTAGATGCTCGCGGATCGTACGCGCGTGCGTTTCAAGGGCGTGGCGAGCCTCTGCATAACTCAGCTTCTTTGCCTCGGATTCCGGCTGCGAAATCCTACGTTTCAACCATCCGATCATGTCACAATCTCCGCCGGTTTTTCCGGGCCCAAATGTGTAAGCAACCGCACTAAAGCAATTGCAACTGCAAGATGGGGAACAATTCCCGCAAGCAAACTCCGTTCCGCTTCGTTGAACGAGCCCTTTGCATCGTTTCGTGCGAGCACGATGCTACCATTCTTTGCGCCATGATAGTTCGAGTCAGCTGTCATCCGGTGCGAGGAGCCGGCATCCGTCCCGATCGTCACACAATGCTTGGTGCCCTCAACACTGATTGACGCAAAATCAGCTTCCGTTGCAGCACACAAGGCATCGCAAGCAGCAAGCAGCATACGTCTTGGCTCGACTTGTGACCGCATGGCAGTCACCACTGCTTGCGCCAGTTCTTCCCGGGCGCGTACTTTCGCAATATCGCGCTCATGACATCGCAACGACGTGATGTCATGGACGACGCCTCGTGTGCCGCACCAAGCGCCTTGCGAGTCGTGCATGGGCTTTGCCGTGACTACGACACAAGCGTCGCCACCGGATTTCCCGTTCGTCCACACCTCTTGTTCGCATACTGGTGTCTTGCTAGAGAACAGAGACGTAACCTTCGCATCATCGAAAATGTTGCGTGGACGCGAGCCATGAAGCTCCTCGGCCGAAAAGCCCAGGAGCCCCGCAGGCGAGACATACGTAAAATACGTCGAGACATCTGTTTCGAACGCAAAGTCGGTTGAGCACAATGCCACGTCCCGAAACAACTGACGTGAAGCTGCCAATGCATTCAGCATATTGGCTTCCAGCGTACTGTCGCGTGCGACAATCAAAACCAATCCGGCCGGCGCTGGAATAAGCGTAAGGTCGAAACGGCGCGCGCCGCCTTCGCCATCGTGAGCTGGAAGATTGGTCCGCATCGACTGAATTTTATCAGCAAGCCTTGTGTCAATCACCAGCGCGCGCACAATGGCTGGAAGATCCCCTCCATCCAGCAGCGATTGCGCCTGCTGATTTGCGGCAACAACCGATCCATCGCCGCTTGCCAGAACGGCGGGTGAAAGGGTCGATTGCACATGAGCTCGCGCCCACGCTTCGAATTCCCATCCAGTGTGCCCCTCCTTGGGCTGTGCACTACGCATAAAAACCCCTTGCGGATGAGTGTGAGCAACGCGTTACTTTACCTCTGAGCAATTAAGACCACCTAAAACGCCGCACCATTTCAAGGTTAATGTCAGGTTGCGAAGCGCTCCCCGTTCGCGCATCTTCCGCCCCGCACGATGAAAAAGAAACCTGCAAGCACTCCGGATTTTACCCATATCGACGATTGGGTCTTCGATCTGGACAACACGCTCTATTCACCCTCATGTCAGTTGTTCACGCAAATCGACGTCAAGATGCGTTCGTTCATTTGCGAGCTGTTGAACATTGATGGCGACCGGGCTTACGCATTGCAGAAACAATATTTTCGCGAGCATGGAACGACTCTTTCGGGCTTGATGAAGGTTCACAACGTTGAACCAGCGCACTTCCTGGACTTCGTCCATGATCTGGACGTGTCTGTCATTCCAGCCAACCCGGAGCTGGGCGTTGCGCTGAAAAGACTTCCCGGCCGGAAAATTGTCTTCACAAACGGCACCGTTGCCCATGCCCAGCGCGTGCTTGCGCGAATAGGCATCCGCCATCATATCGAAGAAATTTTCGACATCGTCCACGCAGACTATATACCCAAACCCCAAGTTGAAACGTTTCAACGCTTCTTGGACAAACACACCATCAATCCCGCGCGCGCCGCCATGTTCGAAGACCTTGATCGAAACTTGGCACCGGCGCATGAATTGGGTATGACCACAATCTGGGTTCACGCGGCCGCAGGTCACGCCGACCCTGCCGTCCGCAGCTGGGGTGAGCCCGCAACGGATGCAGTCCATGTACACTACCAAACTGAAGACCTTACGCACTTCCTGAAAACCATTCGCCTGCGGAGCACCCCATGAGCTGGAACAAACTTCAGATCACAATCGATGAGGCATGGGGCACCCGGGAGAATGTCTCAATCACAACTCAAGACCCCATACGCGCCGCAGTGCAAGAAACACTGGCAGCTCTGGACTGTGGCGAGTTTCGCGTTGCCGAAAAAACCGGCGGCGAGTGGCACACCCATCAATGGATCAAGAAAGCGGTGCTGTTATCTTTCCGCCTGAATCCCATGGGACTCATCTCAGGCAGCCCCGGCAACGGCCACTGGTACGACAAGGTTCCGTCCAAATTCGCCACATGGTCGCTCAGCGAATTCGAACGCGCCGGATTTCGCGCCGTACCTGGCGCCATCGTCCGCCACTCGGCTCACATCGCACGCGGCGCAGTCCTCATGCCGAGCTTCGTCAACGTCGGGGCCTACGTCGGTGAGGGCACGATGATCGACACTTGGGCGACGGTGGGTTCCTGCGCCCAGATCGGCAAGCACTGTCACATCTCCGGCGGTACAGGCATAGGCGGGGTGTTGGAGCCGCTGCAGGCCAATCCCGTCATCATCGAAGACAATTGCTTCATCGGCGCGCGCGCAGAAGTCGCCGAAGGCGTCATCGTCGGCGAAGGCGCCGTCATCGGCATGGGTGTCTTCCTCGGTCAGTCGACCAAGATCGTCGATCGCGCCACCGGCCAAATCCACCAAGGCCGGGTGCCGCCTTATTCAGTCGTCGTCGCAGGCTCGCTTCCCGGCGGCCCCAACAAGCCCGCGCTCTATTGCGCCGTGATCGTGAAAACTGTCGACGAGCGCACAAGATCGAAGACGTCGATCAACGAACTGTTGCGGGACTGAGTCGATGCACGATCCGCGAATTCCGGCCGGGAAAGCAGCCGCCCTCCTCATCGCCAGAGGCGAACGCGTCGCCGTCGCCGAATCTTCCGCAGGCGGAATGATCTCCTCCGCCCTGCTGGGCATTTCTGGCGCGTCGACGTATTTTGCCGGCGGCGGCATCATTTACACCGCCCGCGCCCTGAAGGGATTGCTCGACGTCTCGCGCGACGACCTGAAAGGCATGCGCTCATCAAGCGAACCGTACGCCGCCTTCCTCGCCGAAACAATTCGCGCCAAACATCGTGTCGAATGGGGCCTTTCCGAAACCGGTGCGGCGGGCCCCACAGGTAACGGCTACGGCGATCCTGCTGGCCACACCTGCGTCGCCGTCACCGGACCTATTACGCGCGTAAAGACGCTGCGCACGCCAACCACCGACCGCTGGACCAACATGGGGTGGTTTGCCGAAGCAGCGCTCGAACTTCTCGTCGAGGCGCTCGAAGAAGCGCCACGCTCATAGCGGCGAAACCCCGCCGATCTCGTACATCTGCAACTTGCGATCCGAAACCCCGATCAAAGTCCATGACGCGCGCCACTCCGACAGATGCGGCATTTTGAAGTGAAGCTGCAAAGCCTCCTTGTCGCGCCAAACTTCAAATACATGCACGACATGCGGGTCGAGCACATCGACCGAATAAGAATAGTCGATGCACCCCGCCTCCGCGCGCGATGCCTTGATGACTTTGTCCATCGCTTCGCGTGTCGCTTCGCGCTTTGATGGGTCGATGCGAACCGTTCCTGCGACAATGATCATGACTGCACCGCAGCAGGGTCGGCGCCCACGGCTTGAATCCACGGCGCCCACACTTGGACCTGGCGGTCGCCTGTTGGTCCCACAGTAATGCCGCCGTCAACGACCAGCGCATGCCCGTTGACAAAACGCGACCCGTCACTGGCAAGATAAAGCGCAGCTTCAGCAATATCATTGGGCAACCCACCGCTCGGAATAGGTTGCGATTGAGCCAGCGCTTTCGCCACTGCCGCGACAGACTGATCCGCCACTTGCGTTGCCAGCCCCATAGCCTTGGCAAGGATTGGTGTTGCAATCAATCCGGGACAAATGCAATTCACGCGAATATTCATGGGACCCAACTGCGCGGAAGAGACCTTGGTCATATGCACAATGGCGGCCTTCGCCGTCGAGTACAACACCGGCCCGAATCCACTTTGCAGCCCTGCAATCGAAGCCGTCGCAATGAGGGAACCTCCACCCTGGGCCTTCATCACCGGCACCGCGTGCTTCATACCCAGCAGTGCGGCCAGAACATGCAAATGCATGACCGAATCAAAATCTTCCGCTCTGACATCATCGGCCAACGCCAACGAACCCGCCGAGCCCGCGTTACTGAACAGACAATCCAGACGCCCAAACGAATTCACTGCCAGATCTATCGCGGCCTTGATGTTTTGCTCGCTTGTCACATCGCAGCGGACATATCGCACGGCCTTGCCGTGGTCTTCCACCAGCCGCGCTCCCTTATCGTCCTGAATGTCGGCCGCGACAACTTTGGCGCCTTCCCGTACAAACAAATCGACTGTCGCCCGGCCTATCCCCGACGCCGCACCTGTAATCACAGCAACTTTTCCACCAAGGCGCCCTGTCATTTCGTTCCTCGCTGTTAACTCAATTGTGATCCGATTGACCCGCTCCAGCTCCCGGTTCTAAATCCCTCCCATGGAAACACAAGAGCCCATGCGCCTCACCGATCCGCTGCCCCTGGCTCAAGACCTCATCCGCTGCCACAGCGTGACACCCGCAGACGGCGGCGCGATTGGCGTGCTTGAGCGAGCGTTGACAAGTCTGGGCTTCACGTGCACGCGCCTGCCGTTCGACAGCGGCGGCCCGAGGATCGAGAACCTTTATGCACGCCTGGGAACAGCCGCACCAAATTTCTGCTTCGCCGGCCATACCGACGTCGTGCCGCCAGGCGATACATCAACGTGGCGCTTTGACCCATTTGCCGCCACCGTGGCCGACGGAACACTGTTTGGCCGCGGCGCCGCCGACATGAAAAGCGCCATCGCGGCTTTCATCGCAGCGGTCGCACGCTCGCAAAACCGGACGGGCAATCGCGGTTCAATCAGCCTCCTCATCACCGGAGACGAGGAAGGCCCCGCCGTCGACGGCACAACCCGGGTGCTCGATTGGCTCAAGCAACACGGTGAGCGCCTCGACCATTGCATCGTGGGTGAACCAACGGCGGAGTTCTCGGCCGGCGATACCGTCAAGATCGGCCGCCGCGGCAGCCTCACTTGTTACTTGCGCGTCAAAGGCATGCAAGGCCATGTCGGCTATCCCGATCAGGCCAACAATCCAATCCCCGGTCTCGCCGCCGCACTGGTGCGCCTGACCAGCCACAAACTCGACGATGGCAGCGCGCAGTTCCAGCGCTCCAACCTTGAAGTCACAACAGTTGATGTCGCCAACCCGGCAACCAATGTTATTCCCGCCGACGCAAAGGCAACCTTCAACATTCGCTTCAACACCGGGCAGACAGCCGAAGGTCTTGAACGATGGATCAGCCGCGAAGTCGAAACCGCACTGACCCCGTTCAAACTTGGACACGAGCTCCGCTTCACCCGTGGCGCCCATCCTTTCTTGACCACTCAAGGCCCGTTCACCGCGCTCATCGACCGCGCCATCAATACAGTCACCGGATCGCGACCGAAATTCTCAACCACCGGCGGCACATCCGACGCCCGTTTCATTCAAGCCTTTTGCCCGGTTGCTGAAATCGGCCTTGCCGGCTCGACCATGCACAAGGCCGATGAGAATGTCCGCCTGTCGGATCTCGAGCAGTTGACTCGAATTTACGAAGCCATCCTCAACACCTATTTTGAAACACAAGGCGCCTGAGGATGAACTTGACCTACGTACAAAATTCCTTGCATGCTGCTCTTCGCCTCGCCGTTCGCGACCCTCAAGCCTGGGGAAAATTTGATCTCACCGCCGACGGCTTCTTTCGCTCGTTTGTTGCCATTCTCCTAGTTGTACCAATCAACATTTTGTACGACCTGTTCGACTTTCGCCTCGCCCAAGCCCGCGCCCTGAGCGACGGCAAGATTCCATCTTCAGTGGAATACGGCTTTGTTGAAGTTCTTTTTTCCACGGCAGCCCTTGTCATAGGCTGGTTCGTTTTTCCGCTCGTACTGTTGTTCCTCCTGCGCTTCCTGGATTTGTCCCATCGCTATGCCACGATGGTCATCGCCCACAACTGGGGCAGCGTTGTCATCCAGCTTTTAAATGTGCCCGCCATCGTTCTCTTTTCTTTGGGACTGATTTCGCACCAGGTTGCACTTGACCTCCTCTTCGTTACCTTCGGTCTGGCGCTATACTACCGCTTCTACATCGCCCAAACCGCTCTCGACATAGGGTGGGGACTAGCCGTCGGCATTTCAATGCTGGAACTTCTCATGACGATTTTCTTTGTACTCGCCGTGTCCGATACCCGCTTCCTGTGGCTGCCGTCATCCGCATGAACGGCGCCCCCATCGCCATCTTCGATTCCGGTGTCGGCGGCCTCACCGTTGCCCGCGCCATCGCCCAACTCTTGCCGCAAGAGCATCTGGTCTATTTAGGTGACACAGCGCGCCTGCCTTACGGCACCAAAAGTGCCGAAACCGTCACCCGCTACGCCGTGCAAGCCGCACGCGCCCTCATGCACTTCAAACCCAAGATGATCGTCGTCGCCTGCAACACCGCTTCAGCCGTGGCGCTTCCAGCCCTCACCGCCGCTTATGCACCAATCCCGGTCCTCGGCGTCGTCGAACCTGGCGCCCGCGCCGCCATTGCCGCCACTCAAACCGGCTCAATCGCTGTCATCGCCACCGAAGGCACCGTTACGGGCGGCGCTTACCTACGCGCCATCCACGCGCTGAACGCAGATGCCCGCATCGTCCAACGCGCCTGTCCGCTCTTTGTAGCCCTCGCCGAAGAAGGCTGGACAACCGGCGCCGTGCCTGAACTCACAGCCACGCGCTACCTCAGTGAAATGTTCGCAGGCCCCACGCCGCCGGACACTCTCGTTCTGGGCTGCACCCACTTTCCCGTGCTCGTAGAGCCCATCACCAAGGCTATAGGCAGCGGCGTCATTCTCGTCGACAGCGCAGCCACCACTGCACACGAAGTTGCCAGACTTTTGCATCAGGCGAATACACGCCGCGAAGCTTCGCCCACACCACCAACCTTTCTCAGCACCGACGCACCCGAACGCTTCGCCCGTGTCGGTAGCCAGTTCTTCGGCGCGCCCATCGACCCGTCTCAAGTCGAACTCGTCGACCTCACGCCGTAATCCACCCGCACCAGATAGAGCCCATCCGGCGGCGCCACCGGCCCGCATGCCGTGCGATCCCGCGCTTCAAGGGCAGCTCGCACATCAGAAGGCCGCCACTTGCCGGTTCCCACTTGCTTCAACGTCCCCACCATCGAACGCACCTGATGATGCAGGAACGAGCGTGCCGAAGCACTGATACGAATCTCTTCTCCCGCGCGAACGACGTTCAATATATCGAGCGTTTTGACCGGTGAGTTAGCCTGACACTCGGCCGCTCGAAACGTCGTAAAATCATGATGTCCTACCAAACCTTGCGCCGCCTCATGCATCGCGTCCGCATCAATATCAACCTGCACAGACCACGCCCGCCCGGCATCAAACGTCAGCGGCGCGCGCCGGTTGACGATCCGGTAAACATAGTGCCGCGCCGTCGCATTGAAGCGCGCATGAAAGCCCTCAGGCACAATCTCAGCTCCAAGCACCGCCACCGGATGCGGCCGCAGATGCGCATTCAGCGCATCGCGCATTTTGTCAGCCGCCATCTCCTTGGCAATGTCGGCGTGCGCCACTTGACCCAGCGCATGCACACCAGCGTCCGTTCGTCCCGCAGCAGCCACAGTGACGTTTTCGCCGGTCAGCTTCATGATCGCGTGCTCAAGTGCGGCCTGCACAGAGGGACCATTCTCCTGCCGCTGCCAGCCCACAAAGGGCCGGCCGTCATACTCGAGCGTCAACTTCCAGCGCGCCATCGTCAGCTCAACTTCACGCCAACGCCAACCGGAAAGCCGCGTACAAACTCAGTGACATCTTGCACCCCGCGCCCAGCACGCTGCAGCTCAACAATCTCGATTGCACCCTCGCCGCAAGCCACAACAAGCGGCGCCCCAATCACTTCACCAACAGCACCGCAACCCTCCACCACCCGCACCCGCAAAGCCTTCAGCCGCGTCTCGCCGCTCATCGTCCAGGCACCGGGAGCCGGATTAAGTCCGTGAACATGCCGCAACACTTCGTGCGCAGGCTTTGACCAATCGATCCGCGCTTCGTCCGCCGTGATCTTCTTCGCATAGCTCACACCGTCCGCGCTCTGCGTGACGTCCGGGCCGCCACCCGCACCAACCCTTTGCAAAGTCTCCACCATCAATCCGGCACCTTCTCGCGCCAGCATATCCTGCAACGCACCGGTTGTCGTCGTGTCCCCGATAGGCGTGCGCCATGCCGCCAGCACCGGACCAGTATCCAGCCCCAGCTCCATCCGCATCACCATGACCCCCGTCTCGACGTCGCCGGCCATGATCGCGCGATGGATCGGCGCCGCCCCGCGCCAGCGCGGCAGCAGGGACGCATGCAGATTGAAGCACCCCAGCTGTGGCGCCTGCAAAATCTCCAGCGGCAGCAACAACCCATAAGCCACCACAATCGCCGCATCCAGATTGAGGCCCGCAAATGCCGCTTGGCTCTCGGCATCCTTCAGTGACACCGGCGTGCGCACCTCAATGCCCCGCGCCTCGGCCGCCACCTGCACCGGGGATGCTTGCAATTTCTGCCCGCGCCCCGCAGGCCGCGGCGGCTGGGAATAAACGCACACCACCTCATGTCCCGCCGCAATCAGCGCTTCAAGCGTTGGCACCGCAAACTGAGGTGTCCCTAAAAATGCAATCCGCACGGAATTAGCTTTCGTTCACAGGGCCCGTTCAATCCGCCGGCTCGCGATCGGCCGGTTTGCGCGCCTTCGCCAGTTTCTTCAGCATCATCGAACGCTTCAGCCGCGACAGATGATCGATGAACAACACGCCTTCAAGATGATCCATCTCATGCTGAAGACAAACCGCCAGCATTCCCTCGGCATCAATTTCGCGGGGGGCGCCGTGATAGTCGAGATACTTCACCTTCACCTGCGCCGGCCGCTCAACCTCTTCGTAGAGATCGGGCACCGACAAGCAGCCCTCTTCACAAACCACATAGTCCTCGGATGCCCAGACAATCTGCGGATTGACGAAGTACATCGGCCGCCGTTCCGGCTTTGCGTCTTTGGCAGGCTCTTCGTCTTCCTCGTCCTTGGACTTGGGCTTGGGCTTACCCAGGTCCATGACGATTACACGCAGAGACACACCAACCTGGATGGCAGCCAGGCCAATCCCCGGCGCGTCGTACATCGTCTCCAGCATGTCATCCATCAACCGGCGCAATTCATCCGTGACCTTCTCGACAGGTTCTGACACCTGTTTAAGAATGGGGTCGGGCGCAACGAGGATGGGAAGCAAAGCCATAACCACGGGAGGTAAATCAACCACCGCAAAGCGTCAAGGATTCGCGCAAACAATCAATATCTAGGTGCCCAACACCAAACCTCCCCCCGCAAAAAAACTTTCATGAACCGTAACAGCGTCACATTGGCCAAGTTCCGCCAAAAACTCCGTAACATTGACCGAAGCACATCCGTCACGACCGTAACACAGCGCCCGCCTCCAAACTCACATCGCCCGGTCCTCGACCAAATCGGAATAAGTGCTTAGGTTTGTAAGAACGTATATAGAACTATGTCCGCCGCCGCGCAAGCCGAAAATTGCCCCCCTTGCCGGCATCTCGGAAACCATAAAAGTCCATGCCATCCCGGACGTTAGCGGAGCTCAATCGCACTTGCGATTGATAGCTTTGCTTGCGAGCCGGGACCCAGGCGACCAGGCAGCAAACTCTATGTGCCCTGGGTCCCGGATAGCAAGGCTCACAAGATCGTTGCTTCTCAACGAGTTCGCCTAGCTTCCGGGATGACAGTGTTTATTATGTCGTCATATCACATGCGAGACTCACTCACGATCTCACCAACACGCAATGTGAGATCATGTGAGTAACCTCACCCCCTCACATCGCCCGCCGTGCCGCGAACGCTGCCGCCAGCGTGCCCTCGTCCAGATAGTCGAGCTCGCCGCCCACCGGCACCCCGTGGGCGAGACGTGTCACCGGAACACCGGACCCAGCGATAATATCCGTTACATAATGCGCCGTCGTCTGGCCCTCGACGGTGGCGTTCAGCCCCAACACCACTTCGCGCAAACCGGCCACCTTCACCCGCTCCACCAGCGAGGCCAGGTTCAATTGATCGGGCCCGCGCCCGTCGAGCGCCGAGAGTGTTCCACCCA
>VFKO01000297.1 GCA_009885515.1 Rhodobiaceae bacterium
GCATCACCGCTTGATCCCACAGGTCTTGCCTATCTTCCCGCCATGACGGCATCGCGCCTAACAGGCAAGGCGCACTGCGTTGCAATTTTTCGCTTGGAAGGGCAGGCGAGTGGCGTCGCCGCACGCGCCGCAGACCTGTGCCGCACGCTGGGGGAGGGGGCGCGCGCGCTTGACAATGCGCAGGGTGCCAAAATTTTCCACGCCCTCACGCACATAGCACCATTGTTTTCAGACGCGGGCGAGTTGTGGCGCCTATCCATTCCTCCTGCCTACGCCACAGAAATGCTTGCCGGTCTGTCACCTTCTGCGTGGGCCGCAGATTGGGCTGGCGGGTTGCTGTGGTGCGAAACGAATGCGGCGCAAATTCATACGCTCGCCGAAAAAGCCGGTGGCCACGCAACTCTTTTTCGCAAACCATCAGTGTGGCCTGACAGCAGCGAGGTGTTCCCGCCGCTTGATCCGGCAACCCGCGCGCTCACCCTGCGCCTCAAAGATGCGTTCGATCCGGCTCGAATCTTGAACCCCGGACGTATGTACAAAGACATGTGATCGATGCGAACAAATTTCACCACTGCACAATTGACCGATCCGCATCTCAAGGCGGTTGAAAAGCAATTGCGCGCCTGCGTCCATTGCGGCATCTGCACGGCGACCTGTCCGACCTATGTGTTGTTGGGTGACGAACTCGACGGTCCACGCGGCCGCATTCAGCTCATTCAAAACATGCTGGAAACAGACAGCACACCAAGCGCCAAAGTCATCACTCATATCGACCGCTGCCTGTCTTGTTTGGCCTGCGTCAGCGCCTGTCCGTCGGGCGTCAATTATCCCCGCCTCATCGATCAGGCCCGGGCCCACATCGAAAAAAAGGCATCGCGACCCATCACGCAACGCCTCTTGCGTTGGGCATTGGGTCAGATTTTACCTCGGCGCTCATTGTTGCGTCCCATGCTGCAATTGGGCCGGCTCAGCGCTTGGCTCGCACCGCTGCTGCCTGCGCAGCTGCGCGTCCTCGCAGTGACCGCGTCAAAATTGCCGCGTGCGCGCCCCGAAGATACAATAGCTCAAGTGGTGATACCGGGCCGACGAATAGCCCTGCACAAAGGTTGCGTCCAGGAAGTCATCGCCCCGCAAATCTCGGCCTCTGCCATACGTGTTTTGCGCCGTCACGGATTTGATCCTGTCGTCGTCGATGGGTGCTGCGGAGCGCTGAACCACCACCTCGGTCAGACCGCGGTCGCAGACCGTCACGCCAAGTCGCTGTTGTCCGGCATTTCAGCTCTCGAACAGC
>VFKO01000495.1 GCA_009885515.1 Rhodobiaceae bacterium
AACCAGTTGATGAGTACCGACAAAAGCGTCGTTTGTTCGCCGTCATTCTCGTCGATTTTTACGGTCACTTGCTTGGAGTTGACAAGTTCCGTGGTGATGCCGCTTGGGTCTTTGGGGGCAGTGGAGGAAAATGACTTACCGGTATCCCGGTATTTTCCCGTGACCTTGCTGCCTTGGAAAACGATTTGATCGATCTTGCCGCTTCTTGCATCTTCGACGACTTGAGAAATGGGAATTTCGGCAGCCACGGGGGCTTGCGTGCGGTCTGTGAGCAGGTTCACCAGCGCCAGGACCAGCAAGCCAATGATGATCCAAACGACGATGTTGCGAATATTGTTTTGATTGCCGAACATAAAGTCCCTTATTTTTTGGGTCGCTTGACTGGGGGCCGCCACCGAAGGCGCCATAGTTTACTGAAATAGGTGCGAAGGTGAGCTTTCGCCAGTCCTAACTTAGCAGGAGATGGTTCACAGGTGCTTGCGGTGCCGGTTTTCGCAGGGAATACATGTTTACTTGAGGCCAATGAACCGGGCTGACGCCCTAATTTCTTTATGAAAATTGAGAAATGGAGCGGAAACCAGTCGACTGCCCTGCCAAACGCCCGGCAGGGCTGAGGCAATACGCCGGGGCTCTATTGCCGGTAGCGTGGCTTTGGGGCCTGCCATTTTGACGCCAGCTGCACCGAGTGCCCGCACTTCGAATGTGGTGGTTCCTTGCGCTTTTGGAATTGTAATCTCAACTCGCCGGTCCCACAGGCCTGTTTGTCCGGGAGAGAGGCTCAGCGAGGGGTTTTCAATCTGCAATGCGGGCTCTTCGCGGGTGACAAGCGCAATTCCGGGGGCGCGCCGCACCAGCCTGCATCCACCCAGGGTTCGCCCCATCGCTTTGGGCTTTGGAGATGTCAGCCAGGTCAGAACTGCTTGCAATTGATCGAAACGAGGGGGGTAGGCTGCACCGCCGATCACCTGGATGAGGCGGGAAAATGCGCGCAGTGCAACTTCATCTGGTGCGGTCGAAAATTGTTCGACGGCGACAAGGCCATAGCCCCACGCCGTGATCTCGACGGCAGCGCCGATGAGTTGGGCTGTTTGGACTTCGATGGCGTCTCGTGCCCGGCGCAGATTTGCTGCGGCTGTTGCGATACGATCTGGCGTAATTCCCGCATCGGCGAGTGCCGGTCCCAGTGCCCTGATCTGAACGCGCGCGAAGCGGTCGTTGTGATTGCTGGGGTCTTCAATCCATTCCTGCCCCCGTGCCTGGAGGGTTGCAATCAATCTGGCGTGAGAAAACGCAAGGAGCGGCCTTCCAATTTGGAGGTGGCGCATGCCGGGTAATGGAAAGGGTGCGGTGCCAGCCATCCCTGACAGGCCATCCAGTCCGCTGCCTCGTGCCAGCCGCAACAGGAATGTCTCGGCTTGATCGTCGCGCGTGTGGCCTGTCAGCAGTGTGCCGACGTCCTGCTGCGTCAGCCACGCAGCGAGTAGACGGTACCTCGCATCACGGGCGTGGGCTTGAATGTTTTGTGATGGCTTGCGGCCCAGCCACTTCAGGGTTTTGTGTGGAACTGAATGGGTTTTCGCCCAGACCGCCACGCGATCAGCTTCAACTGCAGATTCCCGGCGCAAGCCGTGATCGACAGTCAACGCAAATGGCGGCGACATGTCCTGTGTGTGGCACCAATCAGCCGCCAACAGCATGAGTGCGAGCGAATCGGCTCCGCCTGACACCGCAATCGCAAATGGCGCGCGGATATCCAAACCGGCGAGTGCTACGGCAAATTCGGCTGCAGCAATGGGCTGGAGCTCTGCCGAACTAGGCGCATTTGGCTTCGGCGGCGCGCCTGGCCGCGCGGTCGAGGACCGTTTTGCTGGCGTTCGGATATTTGGCTTTGATCGCGCCAAGGGTGGTGCAGCTTTCTTTCTTTTGCCCGAGCTCCATCAGCGACAGGCCCAGTTTGAGCATAGCGTCTGGGGCTTTGCCTGTCTTGGAATAGCGCTTCAGCACATCTGCAAATGACTTGGCTGCGCTTTGATAATCCTTTTGCGTGAAGGCTATGTCGCCCACCCAGTATTGGGCGGGGCCCGCCAGCTCGTCTTTCGGGTTGGCCGCGACAAAGCCACGAAATGCGGATTGTGCTTCGCTGTACTGAGCCCGTGTCAGCAATTCCATGGCGGCGTCGTATTGCTGGCGGGGCGTTGGGCCTATGGATGAGTAATCGTCATCTGTGGAAGATGGAACTGACCCCAAGGTTCCCGGTTGTTGAGCGCCTTGATTGCTGCCGCCGCTGAATCCTGATGCCGGTTTGGGGTTGCTGAGCGGCTTCGGCGCGGGGCCTGCATTCACCGGTAACGGCGAGGCCGGTGCGCCACCTTCAAGGGCGCCCAATCGATAGGCGGTTTCCTTGCGCGACAGTTCAAGCTGTTCGTTCATTTGCTTGAGTTGGAAAGCCAGTGTTTCGACCTGGCCGCGAAGTTCACGCAAAGATTGCTCCAGATCATTGAGGCGTGCGCCGCTGGCCGCGCCAGTGCCTGCTGCCGCGCCAGCGTGGCCGCCAGTGTTTGCCGGCGGGCTGCCTTTGTATACCTCGTATTGGAGTTCCCGCAGATCGCGCTCGACCCGGTCAAGCTTATCGGAGACGTCGCCCAGGTCTTCGGCATGCACGGGCCGCGGATTGAAATTTGCCGCAAACAAGCCTGCGAGAGCGGCCAAGAAAAAAACGCTGGTGCGAATGCTTGCGATCATAGGCGAAGTCTCCACTCATTTTACTTGCAGGCTTTACAGTCCCGGCGAAGAGGTTGTGATCGCCCGGACGGATGACGAAATTGAGGCAGAGCGCAGAAAATTAAAAGGGGGGCAGTTTGCCCCCCCGAAAAAGCCCGGAAAAAGCGGGATTAAGAACCAGCGCCGCTGGAGATGACGGAATAGCCACGGCGATTTTGTTGCCAACAGCTGTCATCGGACTCTGCGCAGACCGGGCGTTCCTTGCCATAGCTCTTGGATTGCAGGCGCGCAGCGTCGACACCCAGGCTCACCAAATACTCCTTCAATGCATAGCCACGACGGTCGCCAAGCGCCAGATTGTACTCGCGCGTGCCACGCTCATCGCAATGACCTTCGACGAGAAGCCGTACCGACGGGTATTTTTGCAGCCATGCAGCCTGCTTTGCCAAAACTGATTGGGCATCCGCGCGAATGGAGTGCTGATCGACGTCGAAAAATATAGTGTCCCCGACATTGACGCGGAAGTCATCTGCCGAACCGGGTTTGATGCTGGAGGCGGACGGCTGAGCGGTTGAAACGGCTGGTGCTTCTTTCTCCGACGACGAACACGCGGCAAGACTTGCAGCCAGGGCTACGATGCACACAATTCTGAACGGACTTGTTACACGAAACATTCGGCAAACTCCCTCACCCGTGACGCGGCACCCCAACGATACCCTAAAGACCCTTACACTTTGCGCTTATGCGGCGCGCATAGGCAAGTGGTGGAATGTGAATTCTGCAACGATTCTTATCCCTAATTCAGCATAAACCTACGTGATGGTTATCGCATTTCTCAACGATTTAAAGGCGACCACGCCGGGTCAGACGCCTCACCGGGCGTTAGGACCTTCCTCAAATTTTGTCCCGTCAAGTCGACGGACCAAACTGACGAGTTGCCGCTGGCGTTTCCTCGACCAGCAGTTGTACGCGTGAAAAGAATCACGCGGCCGTTGGGTGACCATGTCGGACCTTCGTCGGCAAAGCTGGTGGTAAGAATTCTTTCCCCTTGGCCATCCGGGCGCATGACCCCGATCGAGAAGGTTTGGCCAGATTGCCTCGTAAATGCAATCAAGTCTCCGCGTGGGCTCCACACTGGTGTGGTGTAACGGCCTTGGCCGAACGAGATGCGCTGCTGGCCTGATCCGTCCGCACCCATGACGTAGAGTTGAGGCGAGCCACCCCGATCAGAGTTGTAGACAATGCGGGAACCGTCGGGTGCGAAAGATGGAGACGTATCAATGCCGGGGTCGCTGGTCAGGCGCACGGGTCTGCGTGAGCGCAGGTCGACCACGTAGACATCAATGTTGTTGTCGCGAGAATACGAAAAGACCACGCGATTGCCATCCGGGGCAAACCGCGGTGCGAATGTCATGCCGGAGTACTGACCGATGACTTCGCGTTGACCGGTTTGCAGATCGAAGATGAACACCGAGGGTATCGCACGTTCGTACGACATATAAGTGATGGCTTGCATGGTGGGTGAAAATCGCGGGGACAAGACGATGTAGTCGCCCGAGGTCAGGAAGCTTGGGTTCGCGCCGTCCTGGTCCATGATCGACAGGCGATAACGGCGTTTGATTTTTGGTCCAGATTCCGAGATGAAAACCACGCGGGTATCGAAATAGCCTTTCTCTCCCGTCAGACGTTCATAGATTGCGTCGGCAACGAGATGACCCAGACGGCGCCAGTTTTCCGGCGTCGTTTTGAAACTCATGCCGACGACCTGCTTCTCGCCAAAAATATCCCAGAGGCGGAAATCGACCTGCAGCTGTCCGTCAGCAAGCTGGGTGGCCTGGCCGGTGACCAAACCCTCGGCTTTGATGATGCGCCAATCGCCAAAACGAGGGATGGCGCTGAAACTTGAAACTTTCTCGATGTAAGACCTTGAATCCAGCGGCAGGAACAAGCCGGAGCGCTCCAAGTCTCCGCGGACGACGGCCGACACTTGAGCGGCTGTTTGCTGGTCGCGCGGACTTGACGCTGTGAAGTCTGTGATCGCGATCGGGATCGGCTGAATGACGCCTTCATCCAGTTTGATTTGCAGCGCCGCATAAGCAGGTGTCGAGGCCATTGTCAGAGCCAGGGCCATTGCGCCCAGAACACTTCGTGTCATCGCGTGCAAACTCTTCATTGTCATCCTCATCGTCAGTCCTAATAGCCCGACATTTTCGTTGGGTCGAATGTAATGGTAATTTCGTTCCAGGAGGCAAATTTCTCGGCCGGCAACTGAAACGGGCTGCAGATGTGCACTGCCCGCTTGGCGGAGTCCACTGCTGCCCGGAAGTGGGGGTCGGCCATCCCACCCTGATCGATCAATTCCGGCTCTGCGGCGACTGTGCCATCGGGATTCAGGAAAATCCGGACGCGGAATACCAGGGCCGCGGGATCAGGGGCGCCAACGGGCACGTTCCAGCATTTGCGCAGCTGGCTTTTGAAGGCGTCGATTTCGCTTGCGGTCATGGCCGACTGCGCGCCGGCGCCAGTGGTTGACCGTTTGGACTGTGGCGGAGAAGGTGGAGCCTTGGTCTCGGCTTTCGGCGATTGTTTTTCGATTTTGTCGACCAGATTTGTGATCTTGTCGATGTCGAAATCTTCATTCTTCTTTTCAGGTTTTGGTTTTGCGCGTGGTGCAGCCATGGCGAAGCGTGGTTGTGGGGCTTGCTTTTTTTCTTCCGGCGGCGGTTCGGTTTTATCTTCTTCGAGAGCAAGTTCATCTTCTGGAGGAGGAGGTGGTGGCGGCGGCGGCTCGGTGCTTGCCTGCAATTGTGCCTCAGGCAGCTGGGGTATGGGCAGGGCTTGCGGCTCTGGCGGCGGCTCAGGTGCCTGCTCTTGCGGCGTTACATTTGTTTGTTCCGCGACTTCAAGGTCGACGGGAACGATGTCCGAGGGCAATGCTATAGGCGGGGACAGGCTTGGCCAGATGAAGAATGCAGCCGCGAGAGCTGAGGCGTGGAACACAGCCGACAGCACAGCTGCGCCCCACAGCGAGTGAGACTCCGGTGT
>VFKO01000111.1 GCA_009885515.1 Rhodobiaceae bacterium
CCGCACAATCGCAATGTGGAGCCTCATCCGCACCCCCGATCCCGACGACGATCACAGCGAACTCAAGACCAAAATCGCCAATGGTTTCGACCGCTCATATTACCCGTCCGGCGTCCGGCGGCAACTTGCCGCAATCATTGCGACCGGCGATTTGCGTCCCCATATCAGAAAAATCACGTCGCCCACGTTGATCATTCACGGCTCGAAAGATCCGCTGGCATCAGTCGCGGGCGGCAAAGACTCGGCGCGCAATATTAAAGGCGCACAGCTTGAAATCATCGAAGGCATGGCCCACGACCTGCCGAAAAAGTTTCTACCGCGGATCACGGCATTGATCATTGATCACGCCAAAGCCGCGATGGAAAAAGCCTCAAAGCCGCTCGCGGCTTGAACGCTTCAACACAAGTGAAAACGGAGACTGAAGACATGGCAAAAGCACGTAAAACGAATGGCAAGGCGAAAGCCAAAGCCGAAAACAAACCCCAAACCAACGGTGCACGCGCACAAGCAACGCAGTTGGTTTCACGCGTACAGGACGGCTTCCGCGAAGCTGGCGACGCGCTGCGCGAAGCTGGCGAGACGATGGGCGGCGAAGGCCGCAAGGTCGCGCTCACGCTGGTCGCCCACGCTCAGGATAACGTCGTCTGGAGCTTCGAAGCTCTGCGCGAAACCATCCAGGCTGGCTCCTTCGCCGATGCGGTGAAGATCCAGCAGCACGCGATGACGGAACTCTTCCGCCGTTCCATGCGCCAGTTCCGCGAAGTCAGCGAAATCGTCGGCGAAAGTTCGACCAAGACGATTAAGCCAATTTCCAAGCTGGTCACGTCGCTCCGCGACGTACGCCACGCCGCCTAAGACAAAAGTCAGGATCTCCGTCTTCACTCTTCCCCGTATGGGTCACGCTCATGCGGGGGAGTTTCACCACTGCGGAGATTTGAAATAATGGCACGCGCGAAAAAGAAACCAGCGCCCAAGGAAAAGCCCACACTGGTGGGCCAAAGAAAAATGGGCTGGGTGCTGATCACAGGCGCGTCTGCAGGAATTGGCGCGGAACTCGCGCGCGAATTCGCCCGTCACGCCCATGATCTGGTGCTCGTTGCGCGCAGCAAAGACAAACTCGACGCGCTGGCCGGCGAACTGAACGCCGCCCACGACACAAAAACGATTGTCATCTCAGCCGACCTGTCTGCATCGGATCAGCTCGTGGGAGTCGTGGAAGAACTGCAAGATCGGAACATCGACATCGACATCCTCGTCAACAATGCGGGCATAATCGACGTCGGCCCCTTCGCAGATGCCGCGCCTGAGAAACTTCAGCAACTGATCGCACTCAACATCGCCGCTGCGACGGCTCTGACCTCCCTGCTGTTGCCGCCCATGATTGAGCGCAAGTTCGGTCGCATCCTCAACGTAGCCTCTCTTGCAGGCTTTCAGCCCATTCCCTCAATGGCCGTCTACGCCGCCAGTAAAGCCTATGTCCTGTCGCTGACGGAATCACTGGCCGAAGAACTGCGCGGCACCGGCGTGAAAGTAACGGCCCTCTGCCCCGGCATGACCGACACCAACATGGTGACCACGATCAAGGCCCAGTCCAAAACCGCGCAATGGACACCATCGTTCCTGATTTCAGATCCGAAAACCGTCGCCAAACAAGCCTACAAGGCCTTGATGGCCGGCCAGACGATTCTGGTTCCAGGCCTACCCAACCAGATGGCCGCAGCCTGGGCCCAAGTCACGCCCCGCTGGCTCACCCGCACCGTCACCGGCTTCGCCGC
>VFKO01000103.1 GCA_009885515.1 Rhodobiaceae bacterium
TCGCCCAAGCAGTTCATCGTCTTCTTCGGCTTTAACAAGTCGAACCTGACGGCTGAAGCTGCCCAGGTTGTCGCCGAAGCAGCCGCGGCCGCCAAGGAGTTCGGTTCGGCATCGATCAGCGTTGTTGGTCACACCGACACCGTGGGTTCAAACGAATACAACATTCGCTTGTCGATGCGGCGTTCGGATACTGTAAAAAGCGGACTGGTTTCCAACGGCATCGCAGCCAACGCCATCTCGACCGGCGGACGCGGCGAAACCGAACTGATGGTTCAAACCGGCGACAGCGTGAAGGAACCACAAAACCGTCGCGCTACCATCGACCTCAACTAGCATTTCTGCACAACACGCAAGCGTGGTGACCGGGGCGGCCTTGACAGGCCGCCCTTTTCATTTGCCCGCGGCCGTTGCGGCTTTGCCATCGCTCTCATTTTTTCCGTACGCGGATGAATTCCTCCGCCGCCGTTTACCCGCCCTTAAGCCTAACAGGGTGAAAACAAAAATGAATATGCGATTGGAGCAGCACCATGACATTGAAGACCGCACTACTCACCGGAGCAGCGCTAGTCGCGCTGAGTGCAACCGCAAATGCCGCCGAACTGCGCGGCACCTATGTAGCCTTTGAGGGCGGCGGCAGCTGGGTTGATGGCGAACGGTTCTTCCAGGATTTCATATTTTCAACCAGCGCCTATACCTACGACGAATTCCGCGCGGAATTTGACACAGGCTGGGCGGTGATGGGAAGCATCGGTTACGCGTTCGGCAATCACTTCCGCACCGAACTCGAAGTTGGATACCGTCGAAACAAGTTTGATCAACTCTTCGATTCCAGCAGCAACCCGATCTCGTCTGAGGGCGAGTTGAGCGAATTCTCGCTGATGGCAAACCTTCTTTATGACATCTATCTCGGCAAGCGCCTGTCGCTCTCCGTGGGCGCGGGCGCAGGCGCAGACTTGGCACATCTGGAAGTCGGTGCCATCGGCTTTGACGACGAAGACTGGAGATTTGCCTATCAAGGCTTGGTGGGACTGAACTACGCCATCGGCGAACGTACCCAGTTGTTCTTGAACTACCGCTATCTCCACGTCGAAGCCCCTGAATACATCACCGATCTTGGTGGTTCACCGCAAGAAACACAGCGTCTCATCTTCCTCGACGATCTTACAAAGCACGCCGTAACCCTGGGCCTGCGCTTCGCCTTGTCCGGCGCCGAACCCGCCCCGCCCCCGCCTCCCCCACCGCCGCCGCCCCCACCTCCGCCGCCGCCGGAGCCCAAGCAGTTCATCGTCTTCTTCG
Source organism: Rhodobiaceae bacterium (assembly GCA_009885515.1). Taxonomy (GTDB): domain Bacteria; phylum Pseudomonadota; class Alphaproteobacteria; order Micropepsales; family Micropepsaceae; genus SZUA-430. Next base: position 1,297 of record VFKO01000103.1, read on the forward strand.
GCTTCAACAAAACCAACATCAGCGCCGAAGCCCAGCAAGTCATCGAAGACGCGGCGGCAACTGCAAAACAACTTGGCACTGCCTCGATCATCATCGTCGGTCACACCGACAGTTCGGGTTCGAACGAATACAACCAGTCCCTGTCCGAGCGGCGCTCGAATTCCGTCAGATCCACCCTTGTCAATCTTGGCATTGCCGACGAGAAAATCACGGCCAGCGGCAAAGGCGAAACCGAACTCATGGTGCAAACCGGTGACGGAGTAAAAGAACCGCAAAACAGGCGCGCGACCATAGATCTCAAATAGGAACGCATTCTCTGATTCGCTTGATTCGCCCACGAATCAGCGCATTTCGTAACAACCAAGAGTCGAAGGGCGGATTCACCTCCGCCCTTTTTGTTTACGATTTATTAGGAATTCTGCCCCTTTCCGCACATACGAATCCTTGTGTTTGACTTCACCGGTTAACGCATGCACCCACGCTAACAACTGGGCAGGCCTGATCACACGTCAGGACCTGCACCGGAAAAACAAAGAAACGGGGTGTCGTATGACGTTGAGAACAGTATTGCTGGGCGCTGTAACCGCAGTGGCCTTTAACGGGGCAGCCAGCGCTGCAAACTTCAACGGCTGGTATTTGAGTATGGAAGGTGGCGCCAATTGGGTTGCCGACTGGGATCA
>VFKO01000085.1 GCA_009885515.1 Rhodobiaceae bacterium
TAGTGCAGGGTTTGCATGTTGGTCAGTGTGACGTCGATGGTGCTGCCGGCCGTGCTTTGGTTGACGAGCGCGCCATCACGCCAGGCGTCGATGGTGCGCTCCGGGGACATCGCCACGCTCAATGTCAAGCGTAAGGTGACACTGGCGTTGATGCCGGTGATTGCGACCGTATTTGTTTGTGCCGAGGCGACAAAGCCTGCGTCGGAGATGTTGGGAATGGTGATGGGGTCTGGCATTATGTCTGCGGTGGCGCTTTGGGAGGCGAAGCCCGCGAGCTGGGTGAGGTGCAGCATGGGCTAGTTGTCCGTGTTGGCGTTTGTCGCGTAAAACAACGCTACGCCGTGCAGCCTGGCGTCGATGGCAAGCGTGTCGGCGGCGTCGGTTGCCAGGCGGAAGAGCTCGAGGATGGCAACGTCGCTTTCGGACGGTATCCCTGCAAGGGTCAGCGGTCCGGTTTCGGGCGAGCGGTAGAGATCGTTGGTGGTACCGCCGGTGTCGGTGATTTGCACGGTGCTGCCGAAGCTTGCGTCCAGCGCATCATCGTCGGAGACGGCGACGCCGCGGATGCCCCAGACGACGTTGAAGTTCGTGGCGGCGCTGGCGTGTGACCAGACGAAGATGGCGCTCAAGGCGCCTTCGTTCCAGCCCTTGGGCATTTGCACGCTGACCTGCGCGTACTCGACGAGCGCGGGGTCGAAGTCGAGCGTGCGCAGCATGATCTTGTTGGTGGCAAGCTCGAGCGTGCCGGAGGCGGCGCCCCCGGTGGTGCGTGCGAGCATTGCTGAGGCAGGCAACCAGATTGTGTGTTTGCCGATGCCGAACTCCGCCAATGGTATCCGGTGCAAGGTGCCGTCTGAGGTCTTGCGCGCCATGACTTCATAGGTGGTTTGATCGACGGGTGTCGTGTCCGTCGCGCCGGCTATGGCGACTGAGAAAAAGTTCGGCACCGGCACCTTGTTCGAGGCGCCCGCTTCCGATGTGTCGATGAAGGCCACGAAGTCGGCGTGGGCGCCGCCGGTGACGTCCGTCGTCAGAAGATTGAGATCGATGGCGCTGCCGATGCCGAGCGTCGCGCGCGCGGCTGCTGCATCAGGATCGTCGAGCAGGGTTGCCACGAATGACGAGACGGTCTGCAGCGGCAGGCTGGCTGCCGCTTTGAGCTCATACGCGTCGCCGGTGCTGGTGATGCCCAGAAGCTGATTGGCGGTTGCGGGCCTCGGTTCCGGCAGCGTGAGCTCGCTTAAGGGGCTACCCACAGGTAGGCGTGGCGTGCGGCCGACGAGTTCCCGCAGGGTTTGAATTTCTGCCGTGAGCTTGTCGAGCTGAACTTCTATGTTTTCAGCGGCAAAGGCGCCGGAGGCCTGGAGGTCGAGCTCCTGGGTCAAGGCCATGTCGCGCAGGATGACGATGGTGGCGCCAGCCGGTGGGGCCACAGTGAACACGACATTTCCGTTGCCCGGATAGGCCGCGATGTCCAGCGTGTAGTCGGTCGTTAACGCCTGAGTCATGTCCGTTTGGCTGGCAGCCTCGCGCCGGTAGACTTTCAGATCGCTGGGTGCCCAAATTTTGAAGGGCACGGGAAAGCTTTGCGTGCTGCCATTTCCGGCATATGCAATTCGTGAAGAAATTGAGTTTAGGGTCATAATAATCTCCCGGAGTTGGTGTGATAGGTCGATGAACGTCGCGTGGTTTGTCAGTGCGAAAGAACAAGTGTTCGGGCCCTATTCGCA
>VFKO01000076.1 GCA_009885515.1 Rhodobiaceae bacterium
GCTTTACGTTGCTATTCGGCGCCAGAATTCTGGCTTATTGGTGACGGAGAAGAGATACCGCCACCAGATTCAAAATCTGGCAGGTCCGTTGACGGGGCCCCGTTGCGAATAGCGTCAGCCCGAGACTGACGATAAAGGCTACGGATTGACGCGTAATAGTCAACGGATGCGCGCTCAATTTCGTCGAGTGTATCTATGTTGCGCGCGCGAAGGTCGATGACGTTAAGGACTGTGCGGCCCAGCGGAACGTACTCAAGTTCGTCGTCGCCCCAGTTAACGTAGGTCAGCGGGTCCAAGCCGCGATCAACCACAAAGCCCGAGAAGTCACGGACATTTGAAGGGCCCATAACCAGGAAATAGAAGTACGGGCCTTCGCCTGCGCCCCAGGTTCCCAGGGTTTGGCCGAAATCTTCGTCGTGATAGGGCAGGTCAAATTCTTTGGCGACATCGATCAAACCGCCGATGCCAATTGTCGAGTTGATGCCGAAGCGCAGCAGAGTCGTTCCGGCGCGGTCACCTTCACCTTGCAGAACGTCGTTGGCAAAAATGACGGGCGAATTTAGATTGTTCATGAAGTTGCGCACACCATCCTGCGCGAAATCTGGCACGACAGCGCGGTAGACGACCGCGACAGGGCGCAGCAGCACTTCATCCAACACCTGATTGACGTCGAACATGATGCGGTTGCCGCCTTCAAACGGGTCGTTCGCATCTTGCGTCTGGATGTCCTGCGTCGTGACAACCGGCGCCACTTTTGGCGCGTCAGAACCCGCCGGTTCTTCGGCGATCGCAATGGTTGGAACGAGCAGCACAGCAGACGTCGCCATGGCCCAAAGCAGTGTTTTATTGGCGCTCATTGCGCTGCGACCCTTGTTCTAGACACCCAGGCCGCAGCAGCCATGCCAATTAGACATGTGTTGCTTTGACCCCCACCAAGACCAAAACCCCGTACCGACTATCTTTCGGTTTCCAGAGGCTTTCTGAGTTTTTCTTATACGTCACATTATGATGCCTGCCTAAGGGTTACCATCCCGTGTTAGTCCGAAAACTATTTGCTGTTGCTTGCATGTCGCGCAAATAGCAGGTTACTCAACCACAAGTTATAGTAGCTCTTCATATAAAGATATGTTTATATGATGCGTTGGAGGCCAAATGGCAAGCTTGGATGGCGTTTTAGCTGGGTTGAAAGCAGTAGCTGAGGTGACTCGGTTGCGGCTGCTGGCGCTATTTACCAAAGCTGAACTGACTGTGACCGAAGTCACACAAATCCTGCGTCAAAGTCAGCCGCGCATCAGCCGCCATCTCAAATTGTTGTGTGATGCGGGTTTGATCGAGCGGGCGAAGGAGGGGAGTTGGGTTTTTTACCGGTTGGTCGAAGAAGGCGAGGGGCGGCTGCTGGTACAAAAACTGAGTGAAATCTTGCCCTGGAGCGATGCCGCTTTGTGCCGCGACCTTGAAAGGCTGGACGCCGTGCGGAGGCAACGTCATGCGGAAGCGCAAGACTATTTCGCGGCCAACGCTGCGGAATGGGACCGCCTGCGGGCGCTGCATGTGGCCGAAGAGCAGGTCGAGAATGTTGTGCTCGACTTGGCCGGTGCGGGGCCGGTTGCCTCATATCTGGATCTAGGGACAGGCACCGGGCGCATTCTTGAACTTGTTTCGCCGCGCGCGTCGCGGGCGGTGGGTGTTGACGTCAATAGCGAGATGCTGGGGTTGGCGCGTGCCCGGGTTGAGCGGGCGGCTTTACCGAATGTACAGGTGCGGCGGGCCGATTTGTTTCATCTGCCGTATGCGGACGATAGTTTCGATTTGATCACAGTTCATCAGGTGCTGCATTATCTTGAGGATCCGCCGGCCGCGGTCATTGAGGCTGCGCGCGTGCTCAAACCAAACGGCAAACTTGTTATTGCCGATTTTGCGCCACACGGACTTGAGTTTTTGCGCGTCGATCACCGGCACCGGCGGCTTGGCTTTGGCGACAAGGAAGTTGCGCATTGGTGCAAGGCGGCTGGGCTTTCGCTTGCGGCAACCCGGGTGTTGCCTTGTGAAACCCAGTCGGGCTTGACGGTCGTTGTGTGGCTTGCCGTACCTGCCGCCGTTCCCCATCGACGTTCAAAACCCGCGGAGGCCGCCTGATGGCTCTAAGCGTTTCATTTGAGTTTTTTCCACCCCGGACCGATGCAATGGAAGCGCAGCTGTGGCGCTCGATTGAGCGCCTGGCGCCGCTCAATCCTGCGTTCGTGTCGGTGACATATGGCGCGGGCGGTTCAACGCGAGAGCGCACGCACGCGACGATCAAACGTATGCGAACGGAAACACAGCTTAAACCAGCCGCGCATTTGACGTGTGTGGGTTCGACCGCCCAGGAGCTTGAGGCCGTCGTGCGTGATTATCTGGACACCGGGGTGCGCCACATTGTGGCTTTGCGCGGCGACATGCCGGAACCAGGTCCCTATGCGCAAGTCGACGGCGGCTATGCGTCTACACCTGACATGATCAAAGGTATCAGGTCGATCTGGCCCTTCGAGATCAGTGTCTCGGCCTATCCGGAGAAGCATCCGGAGTCGCCGTCCATCGAGCACGACTATGCGCTGCTGAAGGCAAAAATCGACGCCGGTGCGACGCGGGCGATCACGCAGTTCGTCTTCGATACGGATGTGGTGCTGCGATTTGCCGACCGGGCGTACCGCGAAGGCATTCGCGTTCCCATCGTGCCCGGCATCATGCCGCCGACGAACTTCAAGGGCGTGGTGCGGATGGCCCATCGCAGTGGGGCGACCGTGCCATTGTGGCTTGTGCGCAAGTTTGAAGGTCTTGATGATGATCTTGAAACACGCAAGCTGATTGCAGCGACGGTTGTTGCCGAACAGGTTGAGAAGTTACGTCGTCACGGTTTTGACTCTTTTCATTTTTACACCTTAAACCAAGCGGATCTGACCTACGCGATTTGCCATCTCTTGGGCGTGCGTCCTCAGACCCCAGCACAGGCCGCATGAACCAGAACACTCAAATCAAGCGCTTTGCGGCGCTCGAAGCGGCAGCGCGTGAACGTATTTTGCTGCTCGACGGCGCCAAAGGCGCGATGATCCAGAATTTCGGACTGACGGAGATGGACTATCGCGGGTCGCGGTTTGCCACTTCCACGCACGATCTGAAGGGAAATCACGATCTGCTTGCGATCACCAAGCCTGAGGTGCTGCGCGAGATTCATACGGCGTTCCTGGACGCGGGATCCGACATTATTCAAACCAACACGTTCAATGCACAGCGGATCAGCCAGGCCGATTACGGCTGCGAGCACCTGGCCTATGAGATCAATGTCGAAGCGGCGCGGATTGCGCGCGCTTGTGCTGATCAAGCCTCATCGGCGGCGCGGCCGAGGTGGGTGGTGGGTTCGGTTGGTCCGACCAACAAAACGACTTCGCTGTCGCCGGATGTGAATGATCCGGGGTTCCGGGCGATTTCATTTGACGAACTGGCTTCGGCCTATTGTGAGCAGATCGAGGGATTGATCGCAGGCGGTGTCGATGCCCTGATCATCGAGACGATTTTCGACACGCTGAACGCCAAGGCTGCGGCTTTTGCGGCCGAGACTGTGTTTGACAAGATCGGGTTGCGTTTGCCGCTATGGTTTTCCGGTACGATCACCGACAAGTCCGGGCGAACGCTGACTGGCCAAACGACCGAAGCGTTCTGGCATTCGATCCGGCATGCAAAGCCTTTTGCGGTTGGCTTGAATTGCGCGCTGGGTGCAGCTGATCTGCGTCAGTATGTGGCCGATCTTTCGCGTGTGGCCGATACATTTGTATCTACGCATCCAAACGCTGGTCTGCCCAACGCCTTCGGCGGTTATGACGATACGCCAGAGTACATGGCGCGGGTGCTGGGCGAATTTGCCGAACATGGGTTGCTGAACATTGTTGGCGGCTGCTGCGGCGTGACGCCAGATCACATCAAGGCCATTGCCGAAGCGGTCGGGCCGCATGCACCGCGGCGGGTGACAGAGGTTCCGCGCTTTATGCGGTTGTCGGGGCTTGAGCCGTTTGTACTGACGCCTGAAATCAATTTCGTCAATGTGGGCGAGCGCACGAATGTTACCGGTTCGGCAAAGTTTCGAAAATTGATCACCGAAGGCCAGTTTGAAGACGCGCTCGATGTAGCACTGGCCCAGGTCGAGAACGGCGCGCAGATCATCGACATCAATATGGATGAGGGACTTCTCGATAGTGAGAAAGCCATGGTGCGGTTTCTCAATTTGATTGCCGCCGAGCCCGAGATTGCGCGGGTGCCGGTGATGATCGATTCGTCGAAATGGCAGGTGATCGAAGCGGGCCTTAAATGCGTGCAGGGCCGGCCCATTGTCAACTCGATCAGTATGAAAGAAGGCGAGGCCTCGTTCATCGAGCATGCCATCAAGTGCAAGCGCTACGGCGCCGCGGTTGTGGTGATGGCGTTTGACGAGAAGGGCCAGGCCGACACGGCCGAGCGCAAGTTTGAAATCTGCAAGCGTGCCTATGATATCCTGGTCGATCGGGTTGGGTTTGAACCGCAGGATATTATTTTCGATCCCAATATTTTTGCGGTCGCGACCGGGATCGAAGAGCATAACGATTATGGCAATGCCTTTATCCAGGCGACGCGGCGCATCCGGGCGGAGCTGCCGCACGCGCATGTGTCGGGCGGGGTGTCGAATATCTCCTTCGCCTTTCGCGGCAACGACATGGTGCGCGAGGCGATGCATTCGGCCTTTCTCTATCACGCGATCCGCGCGGGGATGGACATGGGCATCGTCAATGCGGGTCAGCTGACTGTTTATGAGGACATCCCAGCCGAGTTGCGCGATGCGGTGGAAGACGTGCTGTTGAATCGCAGGGCCGATGCGACCGAGCGGTTACTGGCTGTTGCAGAAAAGTTCAAAGGCGGTGGGGCTGCCAAAGTCGAAGAGATCGAGGCTTGGCGGGACGGCAGTGTCGAGGAGCGGCTGAAGCATGCCTTGGTGCACGGCAACGATGAGTTTATCGTGGCCGACACTGAGGAGATGCGGCTTGCGGCCAAGCGGCCGCTCGACGTCATCGAAGGGCCGCTGATGGCCGGCATGAATGTCGTCGGCGATCTGTTCGGTGCCGGGAAAATGTTCCTGCCGCAGGTTGTGAAATCGGCGCGCGTTATGAAAAAAGCGGTTGGGCACTTGATTCCCTTTATGGAAACCGAGCGCTTGGCTTCGGGGCAGCAACGCCAGATTGCCGGCAAGATCGTCATGGCGACCGTGAAGGGCGACGTGCACGATATCGGCAAAAACATCGTGGGCGTTGTGCTTCAGTGCAACAATTATGAGGTGGTTGATCTTGGGGTGATGGTGTCGTCGGCGCGGATTATCGAGGCGGCGCGGGCGGAGAACGCCGACATGATCGGGCTGTCGGGTCTGATCACGCCGTCGCTGGATGAGATGTGCCATGTGGCGGCTGAACTTGAGCGCGAAGGCTTTGACATTCCGTTGCTGATTGGCGGCGCGACGACGTCGAAGATTCATACCGCCGTGAAGATCGAGCCCAACTATAAACGCGGGGCCACGGTATATGTGACCGACGCGAGCCGCGCGGTCAGTGTGGCGTCCAGTTTGCGTTCGCCGGAACAGCGGGGCGCGTTTATCGAGGCGACGCGCAAGGAGTATGCGGGGATTGCTGAATCCTACGGGCGTGGCAAGTCGAGCGAGCGGCGGGTGACCTTGGAGGCTTCGAGGGCCAACAAGCTCAACGTGGACTGGGCGAAGTATATGGCACCCATTCCGCGTTTCCTGGGTGTTCGTGCGTTTGACAAAATCGACCTGCGGGCGGTCTCCAAGTACATTGACTGGACTCCGTTCTTTCGCACATGGGAGCTTGTTGGTCCCTATCCGTTGATCCTCGATGACGACAAGTATGGACCGGTGGCGCGCAGTTTGTTCGCAGATGCGCAGAAGATGTTGAAGCGCATTGTTGACGAGCAATGGCTGACGGCGCGTGCTGTGGTGGGATTTTGGCCGGCAAATTCGGTGGGATCCGATGACATCGAGATTTACGCCGATGCTGGGCGACGCGAAGTTTCGGCGGTGTTTCACACGCTGCGCCAGCAGATGAAGCGTGACGACAGGCGGCCCAACCTGGCGCTGGCTGATTTCGTGGCGCCGAAAGAGACGGGCATTGCCGA
>VFKO01000179.1 GCA_009885515.1 Rhodobiaceae bacterium
TGCTGTCCCTTGATCCCATCACCGAAGACGGCGAGCGCGGCGTCATCGTCAACACCGGCTCGGTCGCCGCCGAAGACGGCCAGGTCGGCCAGGCCGCCTACTCGGCCTCGAAAGGCGGTATCGTCGGCATGACCCTGCCCATAGCCCGCGACCTGTCGCGCGACGGCGTTCGTTGTGTCACCATATTACCGGGCCTCTTCAACACGCCGCTGCTGGCCGGAGCGCCGGAAGACGTCAAGAAAGCCCTCGGCGCCCAGGTGCCGTTTCCCGCCCGCCTCGGCCACCCATACGAATTTGCCAAGCTCGCCCGCCACATCTGCGAGAACTCGATGCTCAACGGCGAAGTGATTCGCCTCGACGGCGCCATCCGTATGGCGCCGCGCTGATGCGCCGCTTGCTCGCCGCAGGTCACGCCGCTATTTTTCCCGACTCAAAGCAAGGGATTTTCACATGAATCGTAACGTCGTCATTGGTGGCATTGCCGCCGTCGTATTGCTGCTCGGTGCCGCCAGCTATCTTATTTTCTTCAACGGACGTTCGTCCACAACCGGGTCCGATCAAGCAAATTTGGAAGACCAGGGTCCCGTCACCCTCAATCCGGTGGCCGTGATCACCCAACACACCGCCAACCAATCGGAAGACGGCCGCCGCCTGACTCTGGGCTTCACCAATTTCGAACTGTTGGCCAAAGCCGGTGAAACAACCTCTGCCGTATTCTCAACGACCTGGCACTTGAAAGTCGGACCCGATGATCGCGTCGTCGTCGCCGCCGCCACGCTCAACGGCTTCATGAAGTCCACGGGCACGCCACCACCCGCACCTGTACCTGCTCCGGTTGTTGCACCAGCCCCAGCACCAGAAGCCGATCCCGCCGCGGTCACACCGCCAGTCCCGGCAACACCCGCCGAACAACCTGTCCAACCCGCAACACCAGCAGCGCCCGCACCTGTTGCCGGCGACGGCGTGGCGCGTGTCATCGTCGCTTTGGGCAGCGAAGCCACCGTCACCGAATGGCGCGACGCCGCCGGCACCGGTGCCGATCGCAAGCTCTCGAAGGCGATCTCATATTCGGGCGCCTCGGCCGATCTACGGAACGGGGGCACAATACCCGTCACCGTCACCGTAGAATTATCGGGTGGCGCTTCCGCCGAAACTCTGGCCAAGCTCAATAGCATCGAACTTCAGCTGTTCGTCGAAAGCGCGCCGGTGCCGGCCCCGGTCGCCGATACCGCTCCCGCAACGCCGCCGGCAGCTGTCGACACCGGCTCGACCCCACCACCAACACCGCCGCCAGCAGCAGATGCCCCACCTCCGGCGATTCCATAAGCGCCTAACTCTTGGCGGCCATATCCATGGCGCGGGCAAGTTCGACGTCTTTCATCGTCAAGCCGCCCGCGTCATGCGTCGTCAGCAAAACAGTGACGGCTTTGTAGACATTCGACCATTCCGGATGATGGTCCATCCGCTCGGCCACCAGGGCCACCTTGGTCATGAAACCGAACGCCTCGACGAAATCCGCAAACACGAATGTCCTGGTTATCGCATCACGTCCGGCAACCTCCCGCCAGCCGCTCAATTCAGCAAGCGCGGCCTGGCGTTGCGTTCGATTAAGTTTTTCTGTCACAAGCCTCTCCCAATTTGTCCCGATCCTAGTCTATCTTCGCCAAGAGCAACACTGATCGCGAGGCTGCCATGTCAACCGAATCTGTTTATGAACTCACGGCGCCGACTTTGGACGACATTGAATCGCTGGCCCACGATATCTACGACCGGCTGCCCGCAAAATTCCGGGCCCGCTGCGGCCAGATTCTTTTTCGCATCGAAGATCTGCCCGACGAAGACGTCTCGGCCGAACTGGAACTGGAATCGCCCTACGATATTTTGGGCTTGTTTCAGGGCACCGGCATCACCGAGCAGCAAGAAAGCGGCACCGTCCCCAGCGAACCCAACATGGTTTTTCTTTACCGCCGCCCGATCCTGGACGAATGGGCCGATTCCGAAATCACCCTTGGCGATATTCTGGCCCACGTCATCGTCCACGAAATCGGCCACCATTTCGGTTTTTCCGACGCCGACATGGAACGCATCGAAGCCGAAGTGATCGAAGGCTGATCAGTCCAGCGCGTAGGAATTTTCCAGTCGATACACGCCGCCCTTCGACGATTGGTGGCTGGAATAAAGTCCGAACGCCTTGACCGCGAATTGTCCGCTGTCGAACAGGCTGTGGTGGGCCACAAATTCCTGCACCTTCGAAAGCGAAGCATCCCTCAGTCGCGCCAGCGTGACATGCGGGGTAAACTTGCGGGTCTCAGCGTTGAGCCCCATGCGCTGCAGGGCGCTTTCGATCTTCGCCACCAGGCGCAACAGCCCTTCGCTGGCGGCCACACCCGCCCAAAGCGAGCGGCCTTCGCGGCCGCCGAATTCGCCGGCACCTTTGAGTCTCAAGTCAAAACCATGAGCAGACAATCCGCACAAAACGCCATCGACATCATTGGCGGTCGCACCATCCACGTCGCCGATAAAGCGCAGCGTCAGATGCAGGTTTTCCAGCGACGACCACCGGGCACCCGGCACGCCGCCTTGCATCAGGGACAGTCGCAACCGCACCTGCTCGGGAATATCAACAGCGATAAACAATCGGATCATGGCACATCATGGGGCAGGGTTTGGCTGCGCGTGATGCGCCGCATCGATGGCTTTTTCAAGCTCGTCGCTCCAACGCACGTTGACGCTGTCAATGTCGGTTTTCAATTGCGCCATCGTCGTCGCACCAATGATGTTGGCCGTCACAAATGGCCGCGTCGTCACAAACTGAAGCGCCA
>VFKO01000493.1 GCA_009885515.1 Rhodobiaceae bacterium
CGCGACATACTGATCAGCCATCTGCAGAGCCAGGACATTCTGATCGTCCTCGACAATTGCGAGCACGTGATCGACGCCGTGGCAGAACTCATCGAAGCGATCCTGGGCAGCGCACCCCGCGTTCGTATCCTGGCGAGCTCGCAGGAACTGATCGGTCTACCCGGAGAGCAGGTTCTGCGGGTTCCGCCGTTGGAAGTGCCGGATGCTGCATCGCCCGCAGCCGAAGCGGCAAGATCCAGCGCCGTGCAGTTGTTCGTGGAACGCGTCAAAGCCACTGATCCCACATTCAATGTCGATGACAAGGCCACAGCTGTCGTCGCCGCCATTTGCCGTCGCCTGGACGGCATACCGCTGGCAATCGAGATGGCGGCGGCGCGGGCACCAATGCTGGGTCTCGATCCCCTGTTGCAGGGCCTCGATGCGAGGTTCCGCATCCTGACCGGCGGCAAACGGACGGCCTTGCCACGCCAGCGCACGCTGCATGCCGCGCTCGACTGGAGCCATGCCCTGCTCAGCGACAACGACCGCGTTGTCTTTCGCAGGCTCGGCGTATTTGCCGGCGGCTTCACTTTGAAGGCCGCGACCGCCGTGGCCGGCGGCACGGAACTTCAAGACTTCGAAGTGATTGATTGTCTCGCGGACCTTGTTGCCAGATCACTCGTAGCAGCCGACACAACGCCATCAGGGACACGCTATCGCCTGCTTGAAACCATGCGCGCCTATGCGCTGGAGAAATTGGGAGAAGTGGCCGAAACCGATACAACCGCGGCAAGGCATACACTGCACTACTGCAGTAAGTTGGAAAAGTGCCTGGATGATTTGAATACATTGCCAACGACCGATTGGCGCGAAATTTACTTGAGCGAACTCGACAACGTCAGAACGGCATTGGAGTGGTCGTTTGGACGTTCCGGTGACGTGGAGTCCGGCATCGCTCTGGCGGCGAATGCACTTTTCCTTTTCGACGCCCTGAATCTTTTCGTCGAGGCGCAGAAGTGGCTTGCACACGCGAAGTCCAGGTTGAGCCCATCAACGCCACCTGCGCTCAAAGCACGATTACATGCTGCGACAGCCATAGCCCTCACACACGGCGGATACAATCCGAGCGATGAAGCCGTCGAAGCGCTGCAGCAAGCCGCAGCATTGTGTCGTGAGCTGCAGGAGAGTGTCTGGCTCGCGTTTGTTCTTGCGCACTTGGGACTCGTGCGCGCCAACCGGCGTGAGACACCGCAACTGGAGATCGTACTGACGGAAATATCCAAAATGAAGGACCTTGCGAACGCACAGGCTTGGTACAATTTGCTTCTTGGAAAATTGAGATTTATTCAGGGCGATCCCTCTCACGGGCGTAAGTCGTACCAAGCAGCGGTCAAATTGGCGAGTGACTTGGGCAGGTTCTCGATTCGTGATTTCGCGGAAATGTCGCTCGGGGTCGACCTGGTATTTGCTGGCGACTACGCAAAAGCTGCACAATTGTTGCGTACTGTTCGCGAGCGCATACAGCAATCGCCATTTGTCGACATGCGCCGTTTGCTCGGGGCGTCTGGGTTTCTAAGTCGGGC
>VFKO01000145.1 GCA_009885515.1 Rhodobiaceae bacterium
CAAAAGCTCGACGTCGGCAATGTGCTCAGTGAGCTTGGCGTAGCGCTTGAAGCGCAAGACGCCATGATCGAAGTCTGGAACAAGATCGACCGCATCGCGCCAGACGCGCGCCCGGCCGCAGGGAAATCGCTGCGCGAACCCTTGAGTGCTGCAGTCTCGGCGCTGACCGGCGAGGGCGTCGAAAGGCTGATGCAGATGATCGACGACGCTATGGCTAGCGGCGCCATTGAAGCCGAACTCAAGCTGGATGGGCATGCGGGTGCGGACCTCGCCTGGGCCTATGCCAATGGCGACGTCTTCAATCGCCGCGACGCGGAAGACGGCGGCGTGACGTTGCGCGTCGGTATTGCCTCGGCAGCGCTGCCAAAGTTCGAGCGCCGGTTCGGCGCGAGGCTGGTGCGCAGCGGGTGAGCTGCGTCCCCCCTCACCCTTTTTTCGGAAGGCCGAAAAAAGATCCTCTCCCGCAAGGGGAGAGGAAGAGGAGACAGTTTTTTCGGCAACTTACTTCTTCCTCTCCCCTTGCGGGAGAGGATCTTTTTTGCCCTTCGCAAAAAAGGGTGAGGGACTACTTCTCCTTCTCCCGCCGCTTGGCCTCGTCCCAAGCCGCCTCCATCTCCTGCAGCGAGGCGTCAGCCATCGCGCGCCCGCTCGCCAGGACGGTGTCTTCGATAAAGGCGAACCTGCGCACGAATTTTACGTTGGTGCCGCGCAGCGCTTCTTCGGGATCCACGCCCAAGTGCCGTGCCAGATTCGCGACCACGAAAAGGATGTCGCCCAACTCGTCCGTCAACTTCTCGCGCGGCGCGCCTTGGGCGATGGCTTCGTTCAATTCGCCAACCTCTTCGGTGAGCTTTTCGAAAATCGGCGCCGCCTCTTTCCAGTCGAAGCCGGCACTTGCGGCGCGTTTCTGAATCTTTAACGCGCGGGTGAGGGCGGGGAGGGGCAGGGGCACATCGTCCATCACGCGCCCGCCCTTTGCAGCGCGTTCGCGGCGTTTGTGTTCGTCCCAGGCCACCGTCTGAGCCTCAGCGGTTTTCACTTTGGCATCGCCAAAGACATGCGGATGGCGGCGGATCATTTTTTTACAAATTGAAGACACAACGTCTTCAAAGGAAAATGTCTTTGCTTCGGACGCCATCTGCGCGTGGAAGACGACCTGAAACAGCAGGTCGCCAAGCTCGTCCTTCAGCTGCCCCAGGTCGCCTCGTTGAATGGCGTCGGCCACCTCATAGGCTTCCTCAATCGTGTATGGCGCGATGGTCTCGAACGTCTGCTCCAGATCCCAAGGGCAACCCGTTTCGGCGTCACGCAGGCGTGCCATGATGGCAAGTAGCGTCTCAATGCGGCGAGGATCGTCGTTGCTCATGCTCAAATCTCTTAACGGGAATGGCTCGCGCGAGGTCTAGCGGAGGCAGGGAAGTGGGAACAGCAGAACCGGAGCGCACGCAAAAATACCCGCAGAAATGCTCAAAAGAACCTATCCGATTATCGCATAATATGTATTATGGGAAATACAAGGATACTCTCAGGCATCACCGTCAGGCGGCATGATCTTGCTCAACGGCACCGAGCGCAGCGTTGTCAACGCTTTTGCCATCTTGTTTCTTCGCAAATGTCTTTTGCCATTCCTTGCTCCAGACGTTCTCCGTGATCTTTCCCATCTGAACCTGCGCGATCTCAAGTGCTGGAGCCTCCTCTGCCCCGACGCGGGATGCAAGCTTTCCAACCGCAACAGACAGAGACTTGAAGGCTTTGTACTCAGGATGCTCGGACGACGTCCACCCCAAGATACGACGTTTGACAATGGATTGCCGCAGCAACTGAACGCCCTGGCGGAACAGTCCCAGCGACTTGATCTCAGAGGGTTCCAATTTAACTTCACTGGCAATTCGCAGCAGCAGGGTTTCCATCCGCGACTCCAGTTTCGTCGCGCTGTTCAGGAGATCCTGTATGCCGGCATGCGCGGGATCGGATTTTGAATCCCGGAACGTAAAATTGCAAAGCTTCCAAAGCGCAAAAAAGTCCCCATACACCCGGTAGAACTCGGCCACTACCGTGAGACTGTATTCCCGGCGCTTCTGACGGTGCGTCCAGTTGGCGCTTATTTCATTGCCAACAACCCATGCCAGACCCACGGTCAGCAACGGACCAATGATCGCTTTCAGCAGATCGATAATGAGGGAATCGCTCATGAGCGCGATGCTTGGATATTTCAGAAAAAATCGCAATCCCCTTCAAATCAATTGCTGCTGGCGCATGGCGCGTGCAGATTTGACTGGAGCCGCTTGGGGTTCCATCGCCCACTTTCCTTCGTCATCGAAAGTCTGCAACACGCCCTTTACTCCGGAAATCGAGGCGCCTGTTTCGCCCAGCCATATCGCCCAGGTGTCGCGCGGCAGGATGGCGGGCATGCGGTCTGTGATGCGCGAGATCAGTTTGTTCGCGGGCATCGTCACTTGCACGAACGTCGGCAGCGGCTCGCTCCTGCTGCGCCACTCTTCGCAGATCACGGCGATGGCGATGGGCTGGCCGTCCTGGGGCGTGATTACCCATTGTTTGGTGCGGCCGTTTGGTAGTTCCTCACCTTCGTTGAAGGTGTGAACCATGAGGATACCGCGCGCATGCGCGAAGGCTCCGGCGAAGGTTGGAAGTCTGTCCACGGTCTCTCCGCGCGCATGCATGTGTTTGGGCTGGCCTGGTACCGCTGCGTTCTTGTCCGCAAAGCCCCATCGCATCGGCACCATCTCGCGCTGCCCGTCCGGCCCCAGGCGCATGATGTGTGCGAAGCGCATGGGCGTTGAGGTGATGACGCTATCGTTGGGGGCGATCGTCAGCGGTTGAGAGAACGCGTGCAGCTCTCGCCACGACGACATTTGTGTGAATTTTCCGCACATGGCTCTAGCGCGCCGAAGCGTCTGCTTGATGCAGGCCGAAGATGTTGCCGTCGGGGTCCGTCACATAGGCGACCCATCCAACATTGGCGATCGCCATCTTGGCCAGTGCCATTGTGCCGCCGCCTTCAATCGCTTTGGCGAAATAGTCGTCGACGGACGAAACATTGACAGTGCAGACATATGAGTTCACGGGCTGACCGTCTGCCGCTTTCACACCGTGGCGCTGCAGCAAGCCGCCATTGATGCCGGGCTCGTCGCCGCTGCTGGTGTCGATGAACCAGTAATTGATCTGCGGCATGTGCTGCATCTTCCAGCCGAACAGCTCTGTGTAAAAGGCTGCGAGCTCGGCCGGGTGTTCGCCGTGAATTTCGAAATGGGTCACTCGTGGCATGCGTTTATTCTCAGTCTAGGTCGGCCAGGATGTCTGTTACAATCTGTTGCGCGATCATGTCGATACCCTTGCGTAATGCCGCAAGAATTATTTCAGGGTGGGCTTGCAGGTCTTCCGGTTTGTCGAAACCAAATTCCGCAGGCGGGCGCAAAATGTTCCGGCCAATTGTTTTCGCGTACATGTCGTACATGTAGGTATCGCCGACCAGCCGATCGCGCGTCGTCCCATCGTAGAGGCGAAAGCGAACCAAAAGGTTGGG
>VFKO01000283.1 GCA_009885515.1 Rhodobiaceae bacterium
ACACCAGAGTTTCTGTCTCCCTCTGTTTACGCTACCGCATGCACACAACTTTTCGCTCAGTTCCGCACTCTTAAAAACTCTGTCACCCCGTGCGCGGCGCAGCATGAAGAATGCAGCGCCGCAGACACGGGGCCCATACGAGGTGCGGTTAAGGCGCTTGTGGGGCCAAGCACTGATTCTTGGCGGCGAGGCTGTACCCGGGTGGGTCCCGCGTCAGCGCAGCAGCACAAGAGTGCTGCAGCGCGCGCGGGATGACATCCCTTTTTTGTATTGGAAATGTGTGCATGCGGTAGCGCTTGCGGGGGCCAAGTGGCTGCGCAGCTCTTGTGGCTCGCAGACGATGCGGGGGCTGTGCCGCGCAGGGCCTGCTGGCGCAGATCGGAAATTCCAGCCGCTGGTATAAGCTATTCCGGCATTGCCGGTTTTAGCCGGCCGCCGAGGCGTACGGGGTCGATGCGTTTGGCGAGGCCTGTCGTGTCGTCGGTTTCGAGGAAGGTGCCGCAAACGGTGGCGGGGCCTTGGGCCGGGTTGAAGCGGCCGGCGTTTATTTTGCGGACGAAGCGGCTGATGGGTTCGCTTTTTTCCATGCCAATGACGCTGTCATAGTCGGCGCAGGCGCCAGCGTCGGTTTGGTAGGCGGTGCCACCGGGCAGGATTTGTGCGTCGGCGGTGGGCACGTGGCTGTGGGTGCCGATGACGAGGCTTGCCCTGCCGTCGCAATAATGACCCATCGCCATTTTTTCCGAGGTGGCTTCGGCGTGGATGTCGACGATGGCGGCGTCGCAGCCCAAGCCCAAGCGGCAGCTTTCAAGTTCGTGATCGACGGCGGCAAAGGGGTCGTCGAGCGCGTCCATGAAAACGCGGCCCATGGCGTTGATCACCAGAATATTTTTACCTGATTGGGTTTCGTAGAGCCCGACGCCGCGGCCGGGTGCACCTTTGGGGTAATTTACGGGACGCAACAGACGGCGTTCGGAATCGAACACTTCAATCTTGTCGCGCTGGTCGAAAGCGTGGTTGCCAGTGGAAATGCAATCGACACCAGCATGAAAGAGGCCAATGCAGATTTCTTCGTTGATGCCGAAGCCACCGGCAGCGTTTTCACCGTTGACGATGACAAAATCGAGCGCCAGTTTCCGGCGCAATTCGGGGACGCATTCAGCCACGGCGACGCGCCCTGCCCGGCCCACGATGTCACCCAGAAACAGTATTCTCATCCGGTGCCTTTCGATTGTTGGCGGCAGCCTAGCAGTTTCTAAGGCCTTTCAAAACGGATCACGCGTGTTTCGGTGACCACTGCGTCAAGTGGTTCGTCTGTTGCCCCGCGCGGCAGATCGTCGATCACCTGCCCGTCATAGGCTATGCCGATGGCTTTGAGCGTGCGCCTGGCCCGATGCTCGCCGAGATAGCGATCATAATAGCCGCCGCCATAGCCCAGGCGGTAACCATGCCTGTCGAAGGCGAGCAGCGGCACAAGGATGAGATCGGGGCGACATTCTTTTGCCTTTGCGTCCGGCTCGGGGATGCTGAAGCGGCCGACCACGAGCGGGTCGCCAGGCTTCCACTTGCGGAAGCTCATCTTCTTTCCTTCGGTGCGCGGCAGGCAGAGGGCGTGGCTTTGGTTGGCCAGCGCCACCATCAACGGGAACGGATCGACTTCACCACGCACTGCGGCGTAGCCCGCAATGATTGCCCCTTTCATGAAAACGAAGTCGCCCAGACAGCGGCGGGCGATCAGCAATGCCGCTTTGGGGCCTGCTGTTTCGGCCGCACGGTCACGCTGAACGAGGGCTGTATGGCGTAATTCGATCTTGGGGTTGGGAATGTTGGTCAAACTGTCTTCAGACAAAAACAAATGTGGGCGGGACCGCCATGCCGTCGAACGCTCGAAACCTCACGGGCCTGCTTAAGCAGGTGGGCGCCATATGTCCGGGGCCACGACCCCGGTCAGAGACAGCTCCCGATG
>VFKO01000108.1 GCA_009885515.1 Rhodobiaceae bacterium
ATTTACTGCGAGCCCGGGCGCGCGCTGGTTGCCGACGGCGTCTCCGTGGTCACCCAGGTGTCCCTCAGACGCGATCACACGCTGTTCATCAACGACGGCATTTACGGCAGCCTGAACGAGTATGCGCTGAAAAACTGGCCGGTGCGCTATCCCACGACCGTATTCACACCCAAAGGCGATGGCGGCGTGACTGCAAAATCCGCACGGCTGACGTCCTTCAAGATTTTTGGACCCACCTGCGACTCGCTGGACGTGTTGCATTATCTGATTGATTTGCCGGAAACCATTGCGGCAGGCGACTGGATCGAGTTTCGGATGCTGGGCGCCTACTCCTGTTCGCTACGCACGGCCTTTAACGGCTTTTATCCCGACACTTTCGTGGAAATTTCCAATACCTGAGTGAGAGATTAACCAGTCCCGCTGACCGAATTTTTACCGGTTGCAACCCAAACTGCAAGGCCTGCCCGCCCGGTTCGTTCAGCCAGAGATCGATGACATGATGCTGCAAAACTCCACGCGTTTCAGCCGCCTAGTTGATCTGGCAAAAGAAACCTCAAGTGACAAGCGGCGCGAGCTGTTGCGCGAAGTCTCCGATGTGTTTCTTGAAGCTGCGCCGGACCTCTCGGACGTCGAGCGCAGCTATTTCGGCGACATCATCAGCAAAGTCTCGGCCAATATGGATGTCGCGGTGCGACGACGGCTTGCCGAACAGTTTGCCGGTCAACCCAAAGCGCCGCTGGGCTTGATCCAGCAATTGGCGAACGACGAGGTCAGCGTTGCGGCGAGCGTCTTGCGCAAGAGCGAGGTCTTGCGCGACGTCGACCTCATCACCATCGCCCAAAGCAAAAACCAGGAAAAGCTGAGCGTGATGGCCGCGCGCCCCGCCGTCTCCGAATCCGTCTCGCAGTCCATTGTCGAGCACGGCAACGACAGCGTCGTCGCAGGCCTGGTTGCAAATGACGGCGCAAGACTTTCGCGCGGTACATTCCAATGCGTCGTCGAACGCAGCGAAACCAGCGAGATATTGCAGGCCCCCTTGGTGGCGCGCGCCGATCTTCCCCCCGACATGATCAACAACATGTACGCTTTTGTCTCCGGCGATTTACGGGACAAACTGCGCCAGCGGCTGGCGGCCCTGCCACCCGAAATGTTGGAGAAGGCGCTGAAAGATGCAACGCGCGATGTCATGACCGAAATGCGTCATGTCAACGATGCCGAACGCAAAGCCATGGTCTTTGTGGGCGAGATGATCCAACAAAAGAAATTGAATGAAGCCCTGCTCGTTCAGTTGGCGCGCGCCTCGCAGGCGACCGAACTGATTCACGCCTTCGCACGGCTCGCCGAGGTCGATGTCAAGACCGTGCGCCGGCTCGTGAATGCGCGCAATACCGAAGGCGTCGCAATCATCTGCCGCTCGCAGCGCTTTGAGCGCGCCACATTCTCGGCACTTGCCATGTTTCTCGAGCAGGGCGCAGGACAAGACTGTAAGACAGTTCATCAGATTTTGGATTCGTACGAAAAGGTCACAACCGAGACCGCGCAGCGCGTGATGCGGTTCTGGCGGGTACGAAAAGAAGCTGCCGAGCCAACATCGGCCGGCGCCTGACAATTCAAGTGAAGCAATAAAAAGGAAGTTCACTCAATCGGTGAAAACTCCGCAACCACTTCTGTTGTGCATCGACAGCGCCCGCACCGATTGCAAGTTGCATCTTCTGGCAGCACCTGAGTTTGCAATACCACACACAACTCAATTCCACGTTTCAGTTTCGCCACGCACCATTGCCAGCACAGCAAGACGCTTCATCCTCACACCACCAAAAGGAATTGATTCGCGCAACGACGCGGCAACGGTGGAGAATTATGATGACACGCAAGACACTTTTGGCGGCAACCGCGCTCTGCATTCTCGCAAGCACCCCGGCACTCGCCGGCGGCAAGAAGCTGACCGGCCTTGGCGAGTTCGGCTGGGACCGCACTGGCCACGATATCGACGGATCCTCCAACGATCTCGACTCGAACATGTTTCACGGTAAAGG
>VFKO01000284.1 GCA_009885515.1 Rhodobiaceae bacterium
ACCCGGGTGGGTCCCGCATCAGCGCTGCAGCACAAGGGTGCTGCAGCGCGCGCGGGATGACATCATTTTTTGAATTGGAGATGTGTGCATGCGGTTGCCCAAGCGGGGACAGACACCAGATTCGCTTGCGGGGGAAGTCCCTGCGCAGCCCTTGTGGCTCGCAGGGGAAGGGGAATTGGCTTTACACCGGCTGCAGATCGCGCAGATAGCGTTTCCAGTTCTCGACGTAGTGTGCGGCGGAGTATTTGATCATTGTTGTCTCTGACTCACCTGATTGCCGGACCACGCGACCGGGGGCGCCCATGACAACCGAGTTGTCGGGAATAACCTTGCCTTCGGTGATCAGGGTGTTGGCACCGATCAAACAGTTCCGGCCGATCCTGGTGCGGTTGAGGATGATGCTGCCAATGCCGATGAGCGTGTTGTCGCCGATTTCGCAGCCATGCAGCATGACCATGTGTCCGATGGTGACGCCCGAGCCGATGGTCAGCGGTGCCCCGGGGTCGGTGTGAAGGACTGAACCGTCTTGCACGTTTGATCCTTCACCGATCGTGATCAATTCATTGTCGCCGCGGATCGTGGCGCCAAACCACACGCTGGCATTCTTCAGCAATTTGACGTTCCCCACGACAAACGCATTGGGTGCAATCCAGAATTCGCCGGCACCCGGCAGTTGGGGACTTGTGTCACCTAGTCTATATGCGGTCATCTGGTGTCTCTTGGCGATGGTTCAGGTGGATGAACTGATGCCAGATTGCAAAAGGAAATACGATGTTCGACTTGACGGAACTGGTGGGATCTTGTGCAGCTGTTCTGACGACGCTGTCGTTTCTACCGCAAGTCTTCAGAACGTGGAGCACTGGTTCTGCGCACGATTTTTCCTGGATCTGGGTGATCGGCTTTGCTTCGGGATTATTTCTTTGGCTGATCTATGGATTGGCGCTGTCGTCCGTGCCGCTCGTGGGAGCAAATGGCTTGACGTTGTCTTTGGTGCTGTTGATCGGTTTTATCAAATGGCGCGGTCGGCTGCGCGTATAGTAAACGGTGCGGTCGTGTAATTGGTCCGCAAGTGTTGCGTTTTTGAAACGGCTATGGATTTCACGCTGTTCGACCGGGGCGCGATTTGACGTGTGCTGTTTTCGACCAAAAAACTGGGCGTTAATTTCAGATCACACCACTTGATTTTGAATGCCTCGATACGCCATCCACTATACGCACGCAGTTTACTGACTGCAGGTAGTAGACGAAAGCATCACAACTTTCCGGCGTTTACCCACCCCGCCCTGGTGGCGAACTTTAAGTTGCGCGCGCCTGAGTTGCTTTATTGCTTACCCTAATAACAACTCGCGTAGTTCCGTAATGGCCCGAGTGTGCCAGTGTCCGCCCATCAGATTTTTTGGGGTGGCGTGAATGACGTACAGAGCGGCTTTGGTGAGTGCTGCAGCGGTGTTGGCCTTGGCCGTACCCGCGAACGCGTCGCGCTTGACCAGCTGGTATGGCGCCGTTGAAGGCGGCGCCAACTGGGTCGAGGATTTCGAACTCGAACAATACGTAACGCCGCTGGGACCACCTGCGACGTCTTCGACTTTGCATGAAGACATGGGCTGGGCAGCGTTGGGCGCGATAGGCTACGGCTTCGACAACAACTGGCGAATGGAAATAGAAGGCGGCTATCGCCAGAATGGATTCGACTCTTTGACGCCTGCGGCTGGCGTTGCGGCACCTGCGACTGGTGACCTGGCTGAATATACAATGATGGCGAATGCGTTGTACGACTTCACGTCGCCAGGCGGCGTCACGTTGTCGATCGGCGGTGGTGTCGGAGCGGAGTATGCGCGGTTGACGTCTACGTCTCTGGCGCCAGCATTCAGGGGCGGCGACACGTCCCTGGCGTTTCAGGCAATTGCGGGCTTGAGCGTGCCGGTGTCGAGCTGGCTCGACCTGACGATGAACTACCGCTTTCTTTATGTCCCGTCCCTAAATCTCGAAGATGATAGTACTGTGACGCCGTCGGTGGCGCACGTCGATATCAAAGACGTCAAGAAGCATACGGTCTCTGTGGGGTTCCGTTTTGGTGGCCGGGGCGAAACGGCGCCTGAGCCGCAGGTGATGGCGCCTCCACCGCCGCTGCCGCCACAAGTTGCGCGGCAATACATCGTCTTTTTTGGCTACAAGAAGTGCAACATCACGGCCAATGCCGACGAAGTTTTGAGCGAGGCGGCCAATGCGGCCCGGCGTCTGGGCACTGTGTCGGTTTTGATTTCGGGCCACACAGATTCCGTTGGATCAGCGAGCTACAATCAAGGGCTGTCTCAATGCCGCGCCAACGCCGCCAAGACCAATTTGGTGAGCAAGGGCATATCGGCAAACGCGATCACTGCAAATGGTCACGGAGAAAATCAGCTTTTAGTGCAAACAGGCGACGGCATGAAGGAGCCCCAAAACCGGCGTGCAACTGTCGACCTGAATTAAAAGAATACTACCCCTTCCCCAAACCCTTAAGCGGAGCGAAAGCTCCGCTTTTTTTTCGCCTTTCAGGCGTATTTGATTCCGCCATTGCGGCGATTCCACATTTAAATTTGCGATGAGTGCGTGTCATCCCGCGTGCAACCGTGCAAAGATGAGGCACGCGGTCATCGCCAAGCGCCGAAGGGACGTCAATGCTATCTCGCCTGGGCACCGTTTTGCTGTTCCTGACGGGCGGCGCCATTGCGCTCGCCTGGTTCACGGGATTTGGCTTTACGATTCCGATTGAGAAGGCCGTGAAAGCCGAAGTGACGGCCATGTCGTCGCCAGGACTGATCAACCTCAAAATCCTTGAAGCGCTGGAACGTGACGATATCGAAGAAGCGGACATGTATGTCGAAGTGGCGAAGTTTTTGGGGTACGAGATTCCGGAGACGACCATTTTAAAGCTGAATGATGCGCACGAATTGTCGGCGACCGTTGTTCGCAACACGTATCAATTCGGACAGGGCTTTGTCACGGGTAGCGGCGACACAAACTCCGGCCTTGCCGGTGCCGTCACTTCCGATTTGACGGTGATCGGCGACCTGCGTGACATCACGGTGGAAGGCACGAAGATGCTGTCGGGCCAGGAGTACAGCGATTTGATCCTGGGGCTTTCGGTGGTGGGCATCGGTGTTACGGCGGCGACGATTGCAACGGGTGGCGGCGGCATTGTGGCGAAGGCCGGCATTTCGCTTTTGAAGGCGGCCAAACGCGGCGGGCGGCTGACGACTGAATTCGCGACGCTGTTGACGCGCTTGACGGGCGACGCGGTGAACTTTCCGTTGCTCCGCCAAACGCTGCGCGGTGTTGATCTGACTGATCTCACCAGAACCCAGCGCGTTTTGTCGGATTATGGACGCAATGTGAGGGGCGCGCGCTTGCTGCCGGTGCTGACGCGCCTGGGAGACGTCAACGCTGCTGTGGGTCCTGCGGAAACCATCCGCCTCATGAAGTTTATGAAGACCGG
>VFKO01000122.1 GCA_009885515.1 Rhodobiaceae bacterium
AGCGCGTAGCCAGCCGCCTCAACGGCGTCGGCCAGATCGTCGTTGCTGACGTTTGACGCCACACGAACAATGGCTTGTTCGAGTTCGATGTCGACGATCGCATTTTCTACGCCAGGCACCGACAACAGCGCATGTTCGACGCGCGCGACACAGTCAATGCTGCCCAGTCCAGCAACAGTGAAGCGGCGTGTTTGCGCGGGTGCCTGTGATTCCCCCATATGGCTTCTTACGAGGCGGCATTGGCACAACGCAAGCACTTGCCTTGACTGCGGTGTAAAAAACCTCAGATTCCCTTGGCTTACGCTTGGACCGACTGCGGTTCGCCGCTGAGCGGGTGCTTCAGGCGTGCGAGCATTTCCTTGGGGCAGACTTGCCAGAAATAGTCACGCTCAAGGTCCCATTGCTGGAGGATGCGTTTGGCGTGGCGCGAACCGGTTTCGGCGGCATGTTCCTCGATGAGCCCAACCAACAGATCCGTCCAATAGCCCGATTCCAGGCGCTGCCAGACGACGCTTTCGGCGTTGATCCTGACGCCGAGTTCGTTCCTGGGATCGCGCACGAAGGCCATGCCGCCCGTCATGCCGGCGGCAAAATTTTCACCTATGTCCCCAAGAATGACGGCAACACCGCCGGTCATATATTCGATGCCGTTTGAACCGCAACCCTCGACAACTGTCGTGGCCCCCGAATTGCGCACAGCAAAACGCTCTCCGGCTTGACCTGCGGCGAAAAGTTTTCCAGCTGTGGCACCGTAGAGCACGGTGTTTCCGATAATGACGTTGTCCTGGCTTTCGAGCGGACTTGAGACCATGGGTCTGACGACAATGGTGGCACCCGACAGGCCTTTGCCTACATAGTCGTTGGCGTCGCCGAACAATTTAAGTTTTACCCCCTGGACGGCGAAGGCGCCCAGCGATTGGCCTGCGGAGCCGCGCAATTCGAGAGTGAGTTGCCCGGGAGGCAGGCCCTTCATTCCGTATTTGCGCACAATGTGAGAGGAGATGCGGGTGCCGATGGCGCGCATCGTGTTGCGCACGGTGTAGGTCAGTTGCATTTTTTCGCCGACCTCGAGAAAGCGCGCGGCGTCCTGGACGATTTCCTTGTCGAGTGTGTCGGGAACTTCGTTGCGGCCCTCGATGGTGCAATAGCGCGGGTTCGGTCCGGGGTCGGCTTGCACCAGCAGCGGGTTCAAATCGAGATCGTCGAGATCGTGTGCACCACGATTGACTTGCGTCAACAGGTCCGTGCGGCCAATGACTTCCTTGAGTGAACGGAAGCCCAGGCTCGCCAAAATCTCGCGCACTTCCTCGGCGATGAAGCTCATCAAATTGACGACTTTTTCCGGGGTGCCGGTGAATTTCTTGCGCAGCTCTTCGTTTTGCGTGCAGACACCGACCGGGCAGGTGTTGGAATGACACTGGCGCACCATGATGCAGCCCATCGCGACGAGGGAAGCTGTGCCGATGCCGAATTCTTCCGCACCCAACATTGCAGCCATGACAATGTCGCGGCCTGTGCGCAAGCCACCGTCGGTGCGCAACACTACACGGTGGCGCAAATTGTTGAGGGTGAGGACCTGGTTGGCTTCGGTCAAACCCATTTCCCAGGGGACGCCGGCATATTTGATTGATGTTTGCGGTGAGGCCCCTGTGCCGCCAACGTGGCCGGATATCAGAATGACGTCAGCGCGCGCTTTGGCGACACCGGCGGCGATGGTGCCAATTCCGGTTGACGCGACAAGTTTAACGCAGACTCGAGCAATCGGGTTGATCTGTTTCAGGTCGTAGATCAGCTGGGCCAAATCTTCGATCGAATAGATGTCGTGGTGGGGCGGTGGCGAAATCAGCATCACGCCGGGCGTGGCATGACGGAATTTGGCGATCATCCCGGTCACCTTGAAGCCGGGCAGCTGACCGCCTTCGCCGGGTTTGGCGCCTTGAGCTATTTTGATTTCGATCTCACGGCATTGGTTCAGATATTCGGCCGTGACGCCGAATCGTCCTGAAGCGATTTGTTTGATCGCCGAGTTGGCGTTGTCGCCGTTGGCTTTGGGTTTGTAGCGCTCCGGGTCTTCGCCGCCTTCGCCGGAGTCGGATTTTGCACCGATGCGATTCATGGCGATGTTGAGGGTGCCGTGCGCCTCTGGCGACAAAGCGCCCAACGACATGCCTGGCGTGACAAAACGTTTGCGGACTTCAGTTATCGACTCGACTTCTTCCTGCGGAATCGGCGTGCGCCCACGCGGACGGAAGTCCATCAGATGGCGCAGGCTGGTGGGCGGCGCTTCCCGGATGATTTCAGAATAGCGGCGGAAGAGCTGATAGCTTTCCTGACCCACGGCCGATTGCAAGAGGTGGATGGTTTCGGCGGAATGGGCATGAGTCTCTCCGCCTTTGCGATAGCGATAGAGTCCGCCGATCGGCAGCGCGATGGCATCGCCGGCGAAAGCTTTGGCGTGCTGGCGGCAGATGCGCTTTTGAATGCCGCCAAGGCCGATGCCCGAAATGCGTGACGGCATGCCAGGGAAATATTCAGCGACCATGGAGCGCGACAGGCCTACCGCTTCAAAATTGTAGGCGCCACGGTAAGAGGAGATGACCGAGATGCCCATCTTCGAAATGATTTTCAGTAGTCCGGCGCTGACGCTGTCAAGATAGCGCTTGACGCATTCGCCAAGACCGCGATTGCCAAACAGACCGCGTTCGTGCCGGTCAGCGATGCATTCCTGGGCCAGATAGGCGTTGACGGTTGTCGCGCCAACACCGATGAGAACGGCAAAATAATGCGTGTCCATGCATTCGGCGGAGCGCACATTGAGCGAGCTGAAGGTTCGCATGCGTGTCTTGATCAGATGCGAATGCACGGCACCGGTTGCCAAAATCATCGGCATGGCAGCGATACCCGGCCCTGCCCGTTCGTCGGTCAGAATCAGGTGCGAGTAACCAGAGGCAACCGCGTCTTCGGCCTGCTTGCAGATCTGGTCCAGCGCTTTTTTCAAGGCACCTTCAGACGCCCCGTCGATGCCTGCTTCGAACAGACAATCGATTTCAAAGAAATTGCCGACCAGGTGATCTTTCATACGGGCGAACATGCCGGTTGAGATGACCGGGCTTTCCAGCGTGAAGACTTCGACCTGCGATTTGCTTTGATCCAGCACATTGCCGAGATTCTTGAAGCGGGTGCGCAGGCTCATCACGCGGTCTTCGCGCAGACTGTCGATGGGCGGGTTCGTGACCTGGCTGAAGTTCTGCCGGAAATAGTGGGACAGTGGCCGGTATTGCTGCGACAGCACCGCGAGCGGGGCGTCGTCACCCATCGAACCCACCGGTTCCTTGCCGTCGTCGACCATGGGATGGAGGATCATCTCCAGATCCTCCATCGAGATCGCGGCTGC
>VFKO01000038.1 GCA_009885515.1 Rhodobiaceae bacterium
ATGGCGCTGAAACGGTTGCGGTCCATGGGTTCAGGAAATGTCGAGGCGCTTGAGCGCTTCTGAAAGTTTCGTGCGCATTGCCTCGTACTCCGCGCGCTTTTCGCGTTGTTCGGCGATGACCTCTTCTGGTGCCTTGTCGACAAAAGCGGCGTTGGCGAGCTTCTGGTCGATGCGGCCGATTTCCGCTATGGCTTTCTGCAGTTCTTTGTTCAGCCGCGCGCCTTCCTTGGCAAAGTCGATGAAGCCTTCGAGCGCCAGACCGGCGGTCGCCTGCCCTGCCACGATTTGCGCCGAGCCTTTGACGAACGTATCGCCGGCGAGGGCGGTTTCCAGTCTCGCCAAGCGCAAAATCAAGTCGTTGTGGCGCGTGAGCCATGCACGCTCGTTTGCACTTGCCGTCTTCAGCACCAGCGGCAGTTTGGCCGACGGAGGCACATTCATTTCGGCACGCACGGAGCGCACTTCAGATATGAGTGTCTTCACCCAATTCATTTCCGTTTCACCAGCAGCGTCGCGCGTGAGGTTCGAATACTCGGGCCAACTAGCGGCGATCAAGAGGCCAGACCGCGCCGGTCCCGTTTCGCCTGTCACGCGCCAGAGTTCTTCGGTGATGAAGGGCACGAACGGATGCATCAAGCGCAATGTTTCATCGAGGACCCAGGCCGCGGTGGCGCGGGTTTCTGTTTTCTGCGCCACGTCTTCACCATTCAGAACCGGTTTGATGAACTCAAGATACCAGTCACAATAGACGTTCCAGACAAACTCATAAAGTGCGCTTGCGGCATCGTTGAAGCGATAGGCTTCAAGCGATGCCGTTACATCGTTGCGGGTGCGTATGAGTTCGCCGACGACCCAGCGATTGACGGTTGATTTTAACGCTTGTGGATTAAATGTTTCGACGCGCACGCAAGCGTTCATTTCGCAGAAGCGCGCGGCGTTCCAGAGTTTGGTGCAGAAATTGCGATAGACTTCAACGCGCGCGCGCCCCATGCGCAAGTCCTTGCCGGCTGCGGCGGCGATCGCCAAAGCAAAGCGCAACGCATCGGCACCGAACTCGTCGATCAACGTCAGAGGATCGATGACGTTGCCGCGCGTCTTCGACATTTTCTGTCCCTTGTCGTCGACGACGCGGGCATGGATGTAGACGGTATGGAAGGGCGTTTTGCCCGTGAAATGGAGGCCCATCATCATCATCCGTGCGACCCAGAAGAAGATGATGTCGAACATAGTCACCAACACGTCGGTTGGATAATAGCGCTTTAGGTCGGGCGTTTCTTCCGGCCAACCTTGGGTGGAGAACGGCCACAGAGCCGAGGAAAACCACGTATCCAATACGTCGGGATCGCGCGTCAGCACCACATCGCGGCCATGTTTGGCCCTTGCTTTCGCATGGGCCTGGGCCTCGGTCTCGGCTACGAAAGTATTTTTTTGTTCGTCGTACCAGGCCGGAATTTGATGCCCCCACCACAGCTGGCGCGAAACGCACCACGGCCTGATGTCGGTGAGCCACCTGTTATATTCAGCGGTGAAACGTTCGGGCACAAATTTAGTGCGACCGTCGCGAACCGCTGCGAGCGCCTTTTCGGCAAGCGGGGTCACGTTCAGATACCATTGCTCGGTCAGCATGGGCTCGAGCACGACGGTTTTGGTTTTTTCATCGTGAGGCACGGCGTGGGTTACGTGCTCCATTTTTTCGAGTAACTCCAAAGCTTCAAGATCGGCCACGACGCGTTTGCGGGCGTCGAAGCGGTCAAGTCCGCGATAGAGTTCGGGCGCGTTGTCGTTGATCCGGCCGTCGAGAGTCAGAATGTTGATGGGCGCGAGCTTGTGGCGCCGTCCCACTTCATAGTCGTTGAAATCATGCGCCGGCGTGATTTTGACGGCGCCCGATCCTTTTTCGGGATTCGCGTAGTCGTCGGCGATAATGGGCACCAGTCGGCCCGAAAGTGGCAAGCGCACCTGCTTGCCGATCAGCGCGCGATAGCGTTCGTCATCGGGATGGACCGCGACCGCCACATCCCCCAGCATCGTCTCGGGCCGGGTTGTTGCAACGGTGATGGCAAGGGCCGGATCATCGGCCAGCGGATATTTGATATGCCAGAGGTTGCCTTTGATTTCGATATTTTCAACTTCAAGGTCCGAGACCGCGGTCTGTAGTCGCGGTTCCCAATTCACCAGCCTTGTGTCTTTGTACATCAGACCTTGGGCGTGAAGGTCGACGAAGACCTTGGTCACGGCGCGGCTGAGACTCTCGTCCATGGTGAAACGTTCGCGCGACCAGTCGCAGCTGGAACCCAGGCGGCGCAATTGACGGGAGATCGTGCCGCCGGACTCGGCTTTCCAAGCCCAAACGCGTTTGAGGAATTCCTCGCGCCCAAGCTTGATGCGCGAGGTTTGCCGTTCGGCCAATTGGCGCTCGACGACCAATTGTGTTGATATGCCGGCGTGGTCCGTTCCGGGCTGCCACAAGACGTCGCGCCCTCGCATCCGTTCGAAGCGTGCGAGAATGTCCTGCAAAGTATTGTTGAGCGCATGTCCGATATGCAGCGAGCCCGTCACATTGGGCGGCGGAATGACGATCGAATAGGGTTTGGCTTGAGGCTTGTTGCCGGCGCGAAAGGCGCCGCTGTCTTCCCACGCGCGGTAAAGCCGCTCTTCGGCATCTTTGGGATTATAGGTTTTCTCAAGCATGGTTCACGGGCGCTTCGATTTCACGAGGAGACAACGCACAAGCCCTAGCGGGCTTGCACCGTGTTTGTCGAGCGTTCGTGTGTGAGGTGCGACTACCTGCGGCGGCCGCCGCCGCCGCCGCTGCGGGCGGCGCGCTCGACTTCTTGCTGGACGACGCGCTCTACGATTTCCGGCAGATGCTCATCAAGCCATGCCGACAGCAGCGGCTTCATCAGCTGTGTGACAATTTCTTCGAGAGAAACGCCGCTGCCCACAGAAACATCGCGCTCGCGCGCCAGCATTCCGAAGGCGTTGGTGATTGCAGAGGAAGCTTGGGACGACAGCATGCCGTCATCTTTTTCGACCATGTCTAAGTCCGATTGATTGCGCATTTGACGAGGCTCCGGTGCTGGTGCGGCCCGGCGAGAGACGCGAGGTTCAGGTTGGG